>JBBEDG010000186.1:0-13149 GCA_040881405.1 Flavobacteriales bacterium
TAATTGGTGTTGGCGGTAAGGCCTGTGGCGTTGGCCGTGGTACCTGGTCCGCTACCGCTTGCATCAAGTCCGGTGGCACCAGAGCCTGCAGCTCCGCTGCTACGGAGTTCCCAATCGTAGCCGAGCGACGCTGGCGTGTTGGCATCGGTCCAGCTCAGGTCCACAGTGGTGGGCGACAGTGCTGTGATGGTGATGCCCGTTGGAGAAAGGCAGGTCGGTGACAATTCAACCTGGATGTCATCCAGACGCAGGTCGAACTGATCGGGTGCCGATGTAGCGTGCCAGCCGATGTTGTAGGTTCCATCGGTAGGGGGTACGAAATCGTATTCCACCACCACTGATGCACTGAAACTAAATGTACCGTGGTCCACGATCAGGTTGGTCATGGCCCCAACGGTCGCTCCATCACCCCACCAAACGTCCATGCTTTCATTGAAGCCGGATGCAGCGTAGCGATAGCGCACGCGGTAGCTCACTCCACCAAGGAGGTCCAGATCGGGCGAGATCAGCCAGTCGTTGGCTGGGATCGCACCATCCCAATTGTACCGTGCGATGTTCCCTGTGAAACCGTTCGTGGTATTGGCTTGGGTGTTCCAGGTGGTGCTTCCGTTCACGTTGACAACGGTCCAGCATGTTGGCACAGCAGGTAGCGTAGCGGTGTTGAAGTTCTCGTTGAAGGGAATGCTGAAAGGTGGGCAGGCAGTAGAGAAAGTAGCAGCCGCTGTATTGGCGCTGTACTCACCGGATCCGCAGTCCTCACGAACGTAGACCACATAGTTGCTGGAACCAACGAGACCCGCAAGTGCGATAGGTGAACCCGTGCCAGTAACAACCGTTCCACCAACACCAGCCGTACCTTCAGTGCCGGGCGTGGTAAAGGGTGCAAGGCCATATTCCACGATGTAGTTGCCACCGCAGCTTGTGCAGGTGAAGTTCACATCGGCACTGGTGGTGCCTACGTTGGTAACAGATACCGCTGTGGGTGCGAGGCAGCTTGGTGACTCGACGACTTCGATATCATCAAGACGCAGATCGAACTGGTCGGCAGTGGATTTTGCGTGCCAACCGATGTTGTAGGTTCCATCGGTCGGAGGGGTGAAATCGTATTCCACCACCACCGATGGACTGAAACTGAAAGTACCGTGGTCCACGATCAGGTTGGTCATGGCGCCCACGGTCGCTCCGTTACCCCACCACACGTCCATGCTTTCATTGAAGCCGGATGCTGCGTAGCGGTAGCGCACGCGGTAGCTTACGCCACCGGTCAACTGCAGGTTGGGGCTTATCAACCAGTCATCGGCAGGCACTGCGCCATTCCAATTGTACCGTGCGATGTTCCCTGTAAAGCCGTTCCCAGTAAGGGTCTGCGTGTTCCAAGTATTGCTTCCGTTCACGTTGACAACGGTCCAGCATACTGGCGCAGCCGGTACCGAAGCCGTATTGAAGTTCTGGCTGAAAGGGATCGTGAAGGGGTTGCATGCTGTGGCGAAAGGAACAGCAACGGTATTTGAGCTGTAATCGCCTGCACCGCAATCCTCGCGTACGTAGACCACATAGTTGCTGGAGACGCTAAGCCCCGTAAGCGCGATAGGCGAGGCGGTGCCGGTAACTACCGTTCCTCCAACACCTGCCGTACCCGCCGTTCCCGGCGTTGTGAAGGGTGCTAGTCCGTATTCCACGATGTAGTTGCCGTCACATGTGGTGCACGTGAAGTTCACGTCAGCACTGCCTGTGGTGATGTTGTTCACGCTTACCCCCGTAGGAACCTGACAAGTGGGTGGCGGTGGAACCGACCAAGTATAGGTCTGACCCGAGGCCGGTATCACGCCTGGAGTAGCGTTATTGAAGTAGCAGGTCTGGTTATTGATCGTACCTGTGGTACTTGCATCCCACGATCCCGCAACTAGAACCTGGCGGTTCGCAAAGTTGGTCGTGGCGGTTCCGCGAATGCCTACTTGTGGGTAGGTGGTACTAGCCCCAGGGACTATCGACCCGCCGTAGACAAAGGCAACATTGCCCGTGACGGTGTTCATCCGCACTTGGCAGCTCAAACGCTCACCGGCTATGTTGTATCGGCGAATATCCGTCCACTGGACGATTATCTCGTTGCCGATGACCTCCCAGCGAATTCCTGGCGCAGCACCAGCAACTACACTGGTGTTCAAGTCACGGCCGAAAGGAGCCAAGTGGGGGTAGGCACCGCCACCATTAAGCGGGATGTACAGTGCACCACTAGGTGCTGTGGTTCCCAGCGTGAGGAAGCCATTGGTGCTGATCCTCATCTGCGTGTACGCCACACCATCGAAGGTGAAGGAAGGGATCGTGTAGGGTCCTCGAATGGCATCATCCGCCATTGCGGCCGCAGTGCCACCGGTAATGGCAACATACGTTCCGCTCGTTTGCGCGAAGGAATAGGCATTCACCTGCGCATTGGCACCCAGCCCCACCAGGAGCGCGGCACCCGCAAGGGCCAATTTCTGCCACCATCGCGTTCGCCGCTGTGGTGTCAAAGGGTTGCTACAATTCATGTGTTCAGGGTTTTGGTTTTGGTCTTTCCAGGGAAACAATGCTTGGCAACATGCTGCGGGTCGCCGACCGCCTGGGGAAGGATCGTTCGGTGGAGCTTGTAAGAGCTTGGAAGTTCCACCGTGTTGTTTGTGCGCACTAAAGGCGTCCTGCTGCCGTTACATCCGTGATCGGCACGGTCTTGGCCCGGGGGCTGGTCACTTGGGTCCGTTCAAGAGTGTAAGTTGGGGTTTTGGGAGGTGAGCATCTAAGAACTGATGTCCAGTCAAGTGCTGGATGGGTTTCTGGTCGAAGGGAGCCGAAAGTAGATGCTCCATATCCCCATATCCAAGGGAAATGTTTTTTTGAACAAGAGGCAACCCCCAATTAACAGTGGCGTACAAATGGGCCTTCGTCCACCACCGCCCAACGGCCCTTTGTACTGTCCTGCGTCTTGTTCCACACTCTGCCCAATGCTCCGTTCCGCCTGATCGACAGGTGTTTGGGGCGACCCTTCCACAGCCCGGCACTAGGCCCGAACAAGGCCCTGCAGGCCGTGCTCTTACACCGGCTCGCCGTGCCGCAACCGGCGCCTGGTGTGCAGCGACGATCAATTCGCTTCCATTACGATCCTGAGGCCCGTGCCAAAGTTGCAGCACTACTGTGCATCAGGCATATACAGGCCCGCATGCTGGGTTGCCCACGCCCTTGGTGGCCCGGTGGCCCGGCGGGCGCGGCGCGCAATACCGGGCTTTCCAACTTGGACGGAGCGCAGCGGTCATGCTTGGTGGATGCTTGGAGAGCCAAAAGGCGCTTACGCCGCCGCCGCCGATGCGGTACAAGGAACACGAGGCTCATGGAGCTTGGTTTTCCACGCATTTCAAAGAGCACTCGATCAGGGTGGATGAGGGGGTACAAGTCCCATACATTTGCTCTGTTATACCAGAACATGAAGTTCACCGCTCCAACAACCCCAAGCTCGCCACCGAACTTTTCGGCAGGCCGGGGTGCTTCATGGGCGCAACCCCGGCGGCAAAGTGCCGTCTCTTCCATCACTAGCTCAAAACCCCAGCAGGCCATGCATGCCAAGCTGTACACCATACTCGTCCTCTTCCTGCTCGCATTCCTTCTCGGCCCGCAAAGCGCGCAGGCTCAATCGCCGCAGCTGCCTGATTGCGGGGAGTGCGATTGTGCTATTGTTCCGGTTGGAACGGGTATTATATCTACTCAATTGAACGCTTGTACCTCAGGCACCCAAACATTTTCTCTGGCTACTACCAACAGATTTCGTCGATTCGCCGTCACTGCAGGCAACGTATACAGAGTGAGCGTTTGCGGTGCGACAGCGCAGGACACTCGAATGAGGATAACGACAAATGGTCCTAGCCCTTTTCTGCCCATACCTACGGCTTGTGATGATGATGGTTGTGCGGTAACCGGTGGGCCTTCCGCTGTGACCTTTGTTGCGCGTGCAACAGCTACTCTTCGGGTTTACGTGAATCTTGGCGACTGTACGGTCAATACGAATTTTGCAGCCCCAATCAACATCACCTTCGAGTGTTTGGGTCCTGTGCCAGCGCCTCCGAACGACGAGCCCTGTGGTGCACCCTCCTTAGGTCCGCTGAGCGGCAGTTGCAGCAGTCCTGTGGCTGGAACCACGATCGGTTCTACGGTCACTGCAGTAAGTAGCCTGGGCTCGTTAACTCCGTTGGACCCCGCCATAGGATGTGGTTCCGGCGTCAACTTCGGAGGAGCCGGTGGTGACGTGTGGTATAGCATACCGGTGCCCGCCACAGGCCTTATCGGTATCCAAACCACCGAAGCCTCGGTATGTGCCTTGGGCTTGGGCATTTACAGGGCCAACAACTGTACTGATAACCCCTTCCAGTGGGTAACGGGCACGGCCACGGGGCTGTGCAGTATCGATGGGCTTTTCGGCCCGCAACAGGCACCCGGTTTGGTGTTCGATGCCTTCCAATTCGGTTTGGTGGCAGGCGATGTAGTGTATGTGCGGGTGTGGGAACGCCAGCGGAACGAGGAGGGTACCTTCACCATTTGTGCCTATGCGCCCCAGCGCCCTACCAACAACGCCCCCTGCGGTGCCATTGCACTTTCGCCCAGCGACCCCTGCACCTTCACCACCTACACCACCGAGAATTCCAGCCCTGCTCTAACGGGCATTACCGTAACGCCGGCGCTGGGCTGCGGCAACCCTGGCATTCCGGTGAACGACCTATGGTTCGTGGTAACGGTGCCAGCCACGGACAATTTCACGGTTACCACCACGGCAGGTACCCTTACGGACATGGCCATGGCCTGGTACCGGCTGGGCAGCGGAGACCTGTGTACTCCACCGGCCACGCTAACGCAGATAGCCTGCAACGACAACGCATCGGTCACGAACCTGATGCCCCGGATCAACAGTAGTACGATCGCACCGGTGATCACCCCTCCGCTTGTTGCCGGCGAGCAGATCTATGTGCGCGTGTGGAACAGGCGTGCGTCACAAAGCAACTACTGGGGCACCTTCGGCATTTGTGTTACGCCCAATACACCTCCGCTGAACAACGACCCCTGCGGTGCCATCCCCTTGGAAGTGGGCTTCGACTGTGCGCTGCAGCCTGGTACCATCGAGAATGCGACGGCCAGTGCCGTGCCCGCACCAAGCTGCGGTGGATCTCCCGTTACCCGCGATATCTGGTACACCGTGCAGGTTCCCTTGGACCTGCCCGTTGGCGAAGGCCTCGATTTCGATACGGAACGCTATTCGAACGTCGATATGACCCTATCCGTGTACCGTGCCACCGGCAGCTGCCCCGGCGCTTTGAGCCTTTCACAGGTATTGCCGCTCCTTCAGAGCTGTAGTGTGAACGGCAGCACGTTCGGCGTTTTCGCCATGCCCCGTCTGATCATCGATGTGCCCACTATCGTGCCCGGCGAACTGCTCTACGTTAGGCTGAGCACCACCTTGGTCCAGCAGGGTGACCTGGGCATCTGCGTTAGCCGCACCGATCCGCAGAGTTGCGGAGGTATCGTTTACGACGGAGGTGGCCCCAACGGCAACTACCAGAACGGTGTAGCCTTCCTGGAAACCTACTGCCCCACCAAACCTGGCGATGCGGTCACCTTGGATTTCCTGCAGTTCAACACCGAACAGGGCTGGGACAACCTGCGCATCTACAACGGCACCAGCACGGCCGCGCCCTTGTTGGGTACGTGGAGCGGCAACAACAGCCCCGGTACGGTCACCGCCATTGTGAACGCGGGCAATCCGCAAGGTTGCCTTACGGTGCAGTTCCTACCCGATGGGGTGGACAATGCGCCGGGCTTCGCCTTCAAGGTGAGCTGTGCGCCCTTTGTAACGCCGCCGGCGACGGTGGGTCAGTGCGGCCTGCTGGTCTACGATCCGGGAGGACCCAATGGCCCCTATGCCGAGAACATCGGTTTGGCGGGTAGCCCGGCCTTCCAGCAAACCTATTGCCCCAGTGCGCCGGGCGATGTGGTAACACTGAACATCACCTCCTTCATCACCGAGGCCGGTTTCGATCAGCTCTGGGTCTTCAACGGCAACACCACGGCAACGCCCCTGTTCAACAGCGGGAATGGCTTGGGCTTCGGCCCCACGCCCTTCGGTGCCGGGGCTTACTGGGGCGAGGGCGGCATAGGGCCTTTCACCTCCACGCATCCCAGTGGTTGCGTCACCATCTACTTCCAGTCGGACGCTAGCATTTCCGGTCCGGGTTGGAGCGGTGTTGTGACCTGCGCGCCACCTCCACCACCTGTGGTGCCCGTCGTGGGTGGCGGGCAATCCACCACCACGGCCTGCGGTTCGGTGTTCGTGGACGATGGTTCTGCTGGTAACTACGGCAACTTCGGCAGCTACCCGCGCACCATCTGCCCGCCCACACCCGGCGATCAGGTGCAGGTCACCTTCTTGGAATTCAGTGTGGAGGCCAGTGGCCCTTCTTCCTGCTGGGATGCACTGTACGTGTATGATGGCCCCACGGTGGCCTCGCCGCTGATCAACAGCGGGTTCACCTCCACCATTTGGCCACCGCTGCCCAACCCCTTCGGCCCCGGTGGCTACTGCGGCACCAACCTTCCCGGCCCCTTCACCTCTTCGCATCCGTCGGGCTGCCTCACCTTCCGCTTCTTCAGCGATGACATCATCACCTTCCCGGGCTGGCGCGCACAGATCGACTGCTTCACGCAACCCAGCAACGACAACCCTTGCCCTGCTGTAACAGCAACTCCGCTGCCGGTAAGCACGGCCTGCGTGCCGGTAAGCAGCACCAACGTGGGTGCCACGGCCACCACGGGGGTTCCACAGCCGGGTTGCGGCAACTACCAGGGTGGCGATGTGTGGTTCCGCTTCACGGCACCCGCCAACGGCAGGGTCTTCATAGAGTCCTTCGCCGGCACCCTTACCGATGGGGTCATGGCGCTGTACTCCGCAGCGGCCTGCCCAGGTCCCTTCACCTTGGTGGAATGCAACGACGATGGTGGTGTGGGTCCCATGCCGCGCATAGACCGCTTGTGCAACCCCTTGGTGGGCGGCCAACAATACTGGTTGCGTTTCTGGGGCAACACCGGGCAGCAGGGCGATTTCGAGATCTGTGTGCGCAGCCGTGCTGACGAAACACCTCTGTCCGATTGCTTGGGCGCCTTCACCCTGTGCAGCGATGAACCCTTCAGCGGCGCCAACTTGGGTGCTGGCTGCTTCAACGACCTGGACCCGGCCAACTGGGGCTGCCTTACCGGTGGCGAACGCCAGGGCAACTGGTACGCCTTCTCGGTGCAGAACCCGGGTACCTTGGGCATGGCCATCAACCCAACGGGTGCCATGGACCTGGACTGGGCGGTCTGGGGGCCTTTCACACCGGGATTCCTGGACGAATCGGTGGCGGCCACCTGCACACCCACAACGCCGCCCATCCGCTGCAGCAACGCATCGTTGTTCAGGACCCAGCAGGCCAGCGGCTTCAATGCCACCGGCATGGGCAACCCGAACCTGGCACTGAATACACCGCGCTTCGCGCCTCCTGCGCCAGCATTGTTCGATGGTCCTCTGCCCACCACGGATGGCTGGGTACCGGGCATCAACGTGAGCGCCGGGCAGGTGTACCTGCTCTTCGTGGACGACCACCACCTGAACGGCGGTTCGTACTCGGTGCTCTGGGACGTGACCCCAACGGTGATCGGCACCGATGTGATGAACTGCACCATACTACCGGTGGAACTACTAACCTTCGATGCCAAGGCCCAGCCTGCGCATGTGGATGTGCTGTGGAGCACCGCCAGCGAGCGCAACAGCAGCCACTTCATGGTGCAGCGCAGCGCCGATGGCGACAACTTCTTGGATATTGGCCGTGTGGCCGCGGCCGGCAACAGCGTGCAGACCTTGGATTATGGATTCATGGATGAAGCACCCTTGGAAGGCCTCTCGTACTACCGCCTGAAGCAGGTGGACGTGGATGGCACCAGCAAGCTGAGCGAGGTGGTGACCGTGGTTTACGGTCCCGGCCAGCGCGGCTTGGAGCTGTACCCCAACCCGGCCGTGGAGCGTGTGCGCGTGCTCTTCGACATGATGAAGGAGGGCGTAGTGCGCTGGCGCATAACCGATGCCAGCGGCCGCACCGCGGACCAAGGCACAACGGGTGGCACCAAGGGCCGCAACGGCTTCGATATCGAACTGAACAAACTGGAAGCGGGCACCTACCTGCTCCAGCTCTACGATGCACAGAACGGCCCCATCGGCCAAGCGCGCTTCGTGAAACAGCATTGACCGCATTGCTCCGGTGCGATGCTCAGGCGGCCGCCCCCAGAAGGGGCGGTCGCTTTTTTGTGGTCGCCACCCATGCAGTATCCCTTGCGCGGCGACCTTCAGCGGAGTGCTGTCCAGAACAAGCCTTTGATCGTCTTGGTGACCGGTGCATTCCGCTGTGATGCGCAGCTGACCGGAGTTGTTCCTGTTCCGGTCGGAAAAACTCCTTTGCCGACCGGAAAAGTTGCTGCTACGGTTGGGAGACCAGCATCGGCAAGCGTTAGGGAAGCTTGGATGCACGAAGGACGCCCACCGCAACAGGTTGGACCAGGGTCCGTTGCTCGCTCTTTGGCGAAGCGTACCACGCGTGTACCGGTGGTGGCATCGCTGAGGAACAGGTAATTGCCAGTGTCCAAGGTGGATACATCGAGGTTTTGTACACCGCTCATGGGGAAGGAGCCTGCCTGCACGAGGCGGCCGTGTATACACATCTCTTTCAGGGCCAACGGCACGGCACACGATGCTGAGATGTGTAAACACCGAAGCTGCACGAGGCGGCCGTTGAAGGACTTGTTCCCGCTTCGAAATGGACCGACAAGGTCGCTGAACGGGTTGCTTTTGATCCTACTTCGACCAACACAAAGGTTGAACGGGTTGCTTTAGAACCTTCTTCGACCGTTTCAAAGGTTGAAGCAATTGCTTTTGAAGCTTCTTCAACTGTTTCAAAGGTTGCAGCAATTGCTTTTGAAGCTACTTCAACTGTTTCAAAGGTTGCAGCAATTGCTTTTGAAGCTACTTCAACTGTTGCGAAGGTTGCAGCAATTGCTTTTGAAGCTACTTCAACTGTTGCGAAGGTTGAAGCAATTGCGCCGGAAGCCACTTCGACCGGAACGAACGTTCGTGAGGCCTGACCGGAGCACTACCGCCCTCCGAACTCCGACGTCCCCTTCCGTTTCTCCGCCCGTGCGACAGGCCGTGCCTTCACCGGGTCCTGGTGCATGTGGTCGACAACTATCCGCTAGTGATCATGATCCCGCACGTACTACCCACGCCTGGTCCAGGATAGCCGCGTGCTCATGCACCGGCCTGGTGCCAATGCGTACAGCAGCCTTCTCCGTATGTGCTCAAGCGCCCGATACCTATCGGACCCGCAAGTGCGACCTTATTCTCAGTACAAGGAACCCACCCGCAAGCCGACCATGTGCTGGGTGAGCACACCCTGGGCGTACTGGCCATTGTCGAAGGTGGCGTAGCTGACATCGCCCCCGAGGCTGCTGAAGGAGTAGGTGAGCCAGAAACGTTTGTTGGGCAGGAAGGGCAGGTCCACGCGGAAGCCTTGGCTGCGTTTGTCGTTGTTGAAGTTGTCCCAGCCGGTAAGCAGGATGCGGAACTCATTGGAGAAGGCGGGCCTGAACTCCAAGCGCGTCATCCAAGGGCCTGTGGCTGTGAAGAGCTTGGCGCCGGGCAGGGTGCTGCCCCCCACGAAGGCGGCCGTCCAGTCGAAGCTTTTGCCGGCCAGTGCGCCGAAACGTTCGGTGCTGTAGCCTGCCAGGAAGGAATAGCCGAAGGTTGCCGTGGTGCTGAAGCGGTCCTCAGGGTTGTCAAAGTAGTACAAGGGTTCGCTGCTTAGCACGCCCAGGCTGAGGTCGAGGTAGAAGGCATCGGCCACCACGAAACCCTCCTCCCGCTTCACGAAGCCGGATACCAGGCGTGCCTCGGTGCGCAGGTTGATGCCCTGTGCAGTGCGCTTGGGCAGGGTGTCCACCTGGCCAATGCTGAAGCTGGTGTAGCCGATGGCACCACGCAGGAGCCGGGCATCCACCAGGACGTATTGTGAGGCATCGTAGACCGTGGCTTTCTGCTGAGCCTGTACAGCGTGCATGGCGAGCCCCAGGCTCAACCAGGCCAGTGCGTTCCTGAGTCGCATGTGCTCAGTTGGTGCGGTACTGGGTCACCTTGGAACCGTCGAACTTCAGGAAACGATCGCCTGTGGGGTCGAACTTGGGGCGCATACAATCGCTCATCTTGCCCATGATCACACCGGTATTGGGATCCATGCGAATGAATTCGCTGCGTTCATCGGGCTTCTTGCCTGTCCAGACGATGAAGGCGTCGCCGCGGAACTCGGCCATCAGGCACTGTCCGGTGTTGGTGGCATACGTTGGCACCAGTTCAGCACTCAGCTTTGCAATGCCATCCTCGCCTTCGATCATGAAGGACTCATCGGAGCGGTACAGGGCCTTTGCGCTGCCGATGGCCTTCGCGTTGTACTCGCCCTGCTTCAGCAGTTTGCCAGTGGCGGTTTCGAAGACGTACATGTTCTTTTCGCCACAAGCGTAGATGCGCCCTGCGTCGCTAAGGATGTTGCACTCACTCTTCTTGAAGTTGTCGGGCAGGTCCATGTCCGCGGTGTGCCAGGCGGCCTTTCCGGTGGTGGCGTTGTAGGCGCGCAGGCTGGTGCTGCCCTCGAACACGTAGTTCACCTTGTACACATCGGGATTGCCGTTCATGCCGGGGATGTACTCCTCCACGCGGATGAGCCCTCCGAACCGTGCGATGAGGTTGCCCCCGTCCACCAACAATTCGGAGACGATGTCGTCCTTCTTCAAGGTCTCTGACTGCCAGATGATCGCGCCGGTGTTGAGGTCCAGTTTCTTGATGGCACGTTCGCCTTTGCTGAAGTCGCAGATGTACACACCGTCGGCTGCCGGGAAGGGCATCGCACTGCGGCCTATCTCCTGTTTGGCCTTGAGCCCGCCGCTGTATTCCACATTGTCGAAGGTGGTGCTCCACAGTATTTTACCGCTCACCAGGTCGAGACAGGTGATGCCTTCATAGACCACGAACACCTTGCCGTATCCGGTGCTCACGCTCAGGATCACGTCGCCTTCATCGGCGGGCAGCATATCGTTGTTCAGGTGCCGCACCACCTTGCCGGTGAAGTTGGCCTTCCACGCGTTCTTGCCCGAGGCTTCCACGGTGATGTTGAGGTCCTTGCCGCCCTTGGCGCTGATGATGCTTTCGTAGTCGTAGCCCACGTCGATGGTGGTATTCGTAGCCTCGTCGTAGCAGCTGCTCTGGTTCACCTTGCGGTTGCGCATCGACCTGCGGACGGGCTTGGTGCGCACTTTGGTACGTGCCTCAACTTGACTTGCTGCGACCACTTCGCCTTTGGCATAGTCAAGGTAAATGATCTCTTCGGGGTCGTTCTTGCCTTTCTGGAACACCACTTGGAAGGTCTCTGTAGCGTCATCGGATCTCCAGCGCTGGCACTGCTTTACGCCACGCTTCTCCTTGAAGTTGTAGATCCAAAGCGACTTGCCGGTATTGCCATCGAGCATTTGGATGGCGTTGAGATCACCTCCGTACACATACGCCATGTCCGGGCTGTAGCTGTTGGACTTGATGCCGACGCTCCACTTGCTTTCCCACACTTCCGGGAATGCCTTTTGTGCGACGAGCGTAATTGGGAGCAGGAGGAACAGGAGGGCGGAGAGACGCATGAGCGGAGCGCGGATTTGGTGTGGCGCAAAACTGACCCGGTGGGTGGATGGGCACAATACCGCTTTTGTGTTAGGGGGGGCTTATGTGGGTGATCGCCTTGCTGCCCCCGCCCCCGGGAATTGCATCCACCGAACTCACAGATGAATACAATACGCCCGCCCCAAATGCATCCACCGATCTCACCGATGAATACAAAGCCGCCTCAGGAATGCGAATTGCGTTGGTAGGAAGGCCGGGGGTGTTTCATTCCATCCACCTAGGTCGGAGAGAGGCAGCCATTTCATCCCCGCCCGCTATCCGCATCTCATCTCCCATCGAGCTTGTTCAAGGCATCGGTCCTTGAACTCACCTGCAGCTTGTGGTACAGGTTGCGGATGTGTGTGCGCACCGTATCCATGCTCACTGTCAAACGCTCCGCGATCTCCTTGTAGCGGTATCCTTGGGCAAGTTCCTCCAGCACCTGCCGTTCGCGTTCGGTGAGTTGTGCGATCTCGGGTGCAGGGGTGCGTGTGGGACGCAGGTTGGCCAGCACGCGCCGTGCTATGCCGGCGCTCATGGGCGAACCACCGGCGTGGACCTCTTGTACCGCAGTGATCAGTTGCACCGGTGAAGCGTTCTTCACCAAATATCCGGTGGCTCCTGCGCAGATCGCTCGGAAAAGGCTGTCGTCATCGTCCTGCACGGTACACATCACGAATTGCACGTCCCGGAATTTCGGCTTTAGCAGCAACAGCGTTTCGATGCCGCTGATGCCAGGGAGGCCGATGTCCATGATCACCACATGGGGTAGTTCAGAGCCGATGGCCGCAACGAAAGGTTCTGCCGAAAGGTGACGACCGACGAGTTCCAGCGCGGGGTGCTCCAGCACTGCTGCTGCGAACGCGTCCAAGAGGATTTCATCGTCCTCGACGATAGAGACGCGTATGGGCATGGCTCAAAGGTCGAGGGTGGATGATGGACCAGCAAGTAGCACACGAAAGCCGCCGTTCAAAGCCGGTCCGGCTTGTAGTTCACGACCCAGTGCAGCTGCCCGTGCGTGCATGTTGCGGAGTCCGTGGCCGCCTGTGCTGGTGGTGGAAGATGTACCGCAGCCATTGTCGCACAATTCGAGCGTGAAACCTGATCCATCGAGTGTGAAACGCAGTACCACTTCGGTGGCAGCGCTGTACTTGTACGCGTTATGCGCTGCTTCCTTGGCGATGAGGTAGAGGTTCCGCTTCGCCAAGGGGCCGATGTTCCGCTCGGGCAAGGGTTCCGGAAAATGGACTGTCACCTTACAGGGACTTCCTTCAAAAAGGTCCTGCACGTGCTCGCGGATGCGCAGGAGCAATTCGGCCAGCACACCACCGCGTGGGTCGTTCACCCACACCACATCG
>JBBEDG010000187.1:0-12634 GCA_040881405.1 Flavobacteriales bacterium
GATGGAGAACAGTACGGGCGAGAGCTACGTCTACGTTCTTGAGCAACAGGAAGGCATCAGCCGCAGCCACAAAGTGATGGTGAAGGTGCTGAGCGCACAAGGTGGCGAACTGCTTCTTGAGACCACGTCCGGTGGACTGAAAGCTGGAGATATACTGATCGACCAGGGATCGCGCTTGGTGGTGGACGAACAGGAAGTGCAAGTAATGAAGGGGGCGTGATGGTAACGGGCATGAAATACGTTGCCGATCGCACCTGTACCGTCGACCCCCTGGGTCGACCGACGAAAACTGACCGACCGGAAGATCCCCGCTGACGCTACAACGAGCATACCATGTCACAAGACAACGGCACTAGCAGTAAAGACAAACGCTTCGGGATCAGCTCATGGGCTGTGGACAACCGCGCCACAGTGATGGTGCTGTCCATCCTTATCGCGCTCATTGGCTTCAATGCCTACAACACCATGCCGCGCGAAGCCTTCCCCGAGGTGGTGACGCCGGAGATCTACGTAAGCACCATCTACCCCGGCAATGCGCCGGACGATATGGAGAAGCTGGTAACGCGTCCGCTGGAGAAGGAGATCAAGACCATCACTGGTATCGATGAGGTGCTTAGCACCAGTGTGCAGGGCTTCAGCACCATCCACATCAAGTTCGACTTCAACGTTACGCCCGCCGAGGCGCTGCGCAAGGTGAAGGACGCGGTGGACAAGGCCAAGGCCGACCCCGATTTCCCCACAGACCTCCCCGCCGAGCCGAATGTCTTCGAGATGAACTTCTCGGAGATCATGCCCATCCTCAACATCAACCTCAGTGGCGACTACAGCCTCGACCAACTGAACACGTGGGCCGAGATGCTGGAGGACAAGATCGAGGACCTGCCCGAGGTGAACAAGGTGGAGATCCGAGGCGTGCCCAAGAAAGAGGTGCGCGTCAGCCTCGACCTCCGCAAGATGGAAGCGCGCCAACTCGCCTTCAGCGATGTGGCACAAGCGATCCAACAGGAGAACGTTTCCATTAGCGGAGGCGAAGTGCTGGTCGATGGCCTGCGCCGCACCGTGAGCGTGAACGGCGAGTTCACCGACATGGAGCAAGTGCGCCAGATCATCGTGAAGCAGGAGAACCTGGATATCGTGCGCTTGGGCGAGATCGCCGAAGTGGCCTTCACCTATGTGGAGCCCACCAGTTTCGCCCGCGAATATGGCCAGCCAGTGGTGATGGTGGACGTGATGAAACGTAGCGGCCGCAACCTCCTCGTTGCCGCCGATAGCATCAAGGCACTCGTTGGTCGTATGGAACGCGACGTGTTCCCGGCCGACCTTCACGTTACGCTCACCGGCGACATGAGCGACCAGACCCGCACCCAGGTGGACGAGCTGGAGAACAGCATCATCTTCGGTATCCTGCTGGTGGTGGGCGTGCTCATGTTCTTCCTGGGCCTGCGCAACGCCATCTTCGTCGGCATCGCCATTCCCATGAGCATGCTGCTGAGCTTCATCATCCTCAGCGCCATGGGTTTCACGCTCAATATGATGGTGCTATTCAGTCTGGTGCTGGCACTGGGCATGTTGGTGGACAATGGCATAGTGGTCATCGAGAACACCCACCGTTTGATGAGCGACGGGCAATCGCCCGCGCGCGCCGCCAAGAACGGCATCGGTGAAGTGGCGATACCCATCATAGCCAGCACGGCCACTACCGTTGCTGTGTTCATCCCGCTCATCTTCTGGCCTGGGATCATGGGCGAGTTCATGAAGTATCTGCCTATCACGCTCATGGTGGTGCTTGGCTCATCGCTCTTCGTGGGCCTCATCATCAACCCGATGCTCGCAGCGCGATACATGCGTGTAACGCAGGACGGTCCCACGCGATTCCTCACCTTCAAAGTAGGTGGCTGGATGACCGGAATGGGCCTGCTCTTCAGCCTGCTGGGCTTCTTCGGTGAGATCCGCTTCCTCTTCACCTTGGGCAACCTGATGCTCGCATTCGGACTCTTCGGTTTCCTCAACCACTATGTGCTCTTCCCGGCCAGCGTGCGTTTCCAGACGGTTACCATGCCGAGATTGGAGGACAAGTACCGGACCTTCCTTGTGTGGGCCTTGCAAGGAAAACGCCCGCTTGGGATGTTCTTAGGTACGGTCGGACTTCTGATCATGTCCGGAGTACTGGTGTGGCTGTTCCCACCCAAGACCCTCTTCTTCCCGGTGAACCAACCGCTCTACGTGAACGTGTACATCGAGAAACCGATCGGCACGGACATCGCCGAAACGGACCTCACCACACGCCTGATCGAGGAGCGCATCTTCAAGGTGTTGAGCGACACCCGCTACAACGAAGAGATCACCGATACACTGGAGGATGGTACCGTGGAGAAGCGTCTGCAGAACTTCATGGTAAGCTCCATGATCGCACAAGTGGGCGAAGGCACCAGCGATCCCATGGCCGGTCCCAGCTTCGATGCCACACCCCACAAGGGCCGTGTGCAGGTAAGCTTCGTGAAGTCCGCCGAACGACGCGGGATCAACACACTGGCGATCATGGAGGAGATCCGTGAGGCGGTGCGCGGCGTACCGGGGGTTACCATGGTGGTGGACAAGGATGCTGCCGGTCCACCGGCCGGCAAGCCCATCAACATCGAGATCAAGGGTGATGACGTGAACGGCCTGATCGCTGAAGGCGAGAACCTGCGCCAGTTCCTTATCGCGCAGCACATTGCCGGTGTGGAGGAACTGAAGCTCGACATCGAACAGGGCAAGCCCGAGATGCCCGTGGAGATCGACCGTGCCAAAGCCCGGCGTTACAATGTGAGCACCTACGCCATCGGCGATGCCATCCGCACCGCACTCTACGGTCGCGAAGTGAGCACCTACAAGGAGGGCGAGGACGACTACCCTGTGAACCTGCGCCTGATGGACCAGTACCGCTACGATCCCGAAGTGCTCACCGGCATGCGCATCACCTTCCGTGACCAGACCGATGGTAAGATCCGCCAGGTGCCCATTAGTGCTTTGGCCACCACAAGCTACACCAGTACTTACAGCGCCGTGAAACGCAAGAACCTGGACCGCATGGTGCAGGTTCAGAGCAACGTGCTCGGCGATTTCAACCCCACCGAAGTGGTGGGCAAGGTGCAGCGAGCCATGGTGGACTATCAGAAGAACCCGGCGTACCGTTACGAGTTCACAGGTGAGATGAAGGAGCAGGAGAAACAAATGGCATTCCTGAGCACCGCGCTCATGATCGCCGTGTTCCTCGTCTTCCTCATCATCGTTGCGCAGTTCAACAGCGCGGCCATTCCGGCCATCATCGTCAGCTCGGTGGTCTTCAGCCTCATCGGCGTGTTCCTCGGCCTGGTCATCTTCCGTATGGAATTCGTGGTGATGATGACCATGGTAGGGATCATATCGCTGGCGGGCATCGTGGTGAACAACGCCATCGTGCTGCTGGACTTCATGATGCTGTTGCAGACCCGCCGCAAGGAGGAATTGGGCCTTCGCGATGATCAACGTCTACCGATGAGCGAGGTGCTCCTGATCATCGAGGACGCCGGTGCGCGCCGTTTGCGTCCAGTGCTACTAACGGCCATCACCACGGTGCTGGGCTTGATGCCTTTGGCCATCGGCCTCAACATCAACTTCTTCACGCTCTTCACCCACCTCGATGCACAGATCTTCATAGGTGGCGACAACGTGGTGTTCTGGGGGCCCATGAGTTGGACGGTCATCTTCGGACTGGTCTTCGCCACCTTCCTCACCCTGGTCATCGTGCCCATCATGTACCTGCTCCTCATCAAGGTCCTCTACCGCTTTGTGCCGGTAGCTGATCTGAAGACGCCACAGGTGGAAGTGCACGTCGTGGAAGCGAATGGAGTGCTTAAATCCACGTGATGCTGATGCATGGCGATCGAACAACCCGTTCGATATCCCCAGTATTGGAACACGGCCGAACGGCGAGCTGTTTACTTGGGATGAAGACCGCGCATAAGCATCGTCATCTATTCGGGCCTTACCACGAAAGGATCGAAGACCGGATGGGACAATAACTGTGGAACCGTGACTCCGGTCCACAGTTCTGATGCAGCGTTGTGGGCTTGAACACGCTGTCCCCGACATTATCCGTATCCGCCTTGCCACCCAAGCTGGTCAAGGGTTTCGTCGCCGATACACTGGTGTCGTTCCAGCACGTTGCAGCAGCGTGGCCCATCCTATGCACATGATCGGTGCATATCCTCATTGCCATGCGCTACATACACACCTTCCTCCTTACGATCGGCCTTGTGTGCTTGATACCTGTTGGTGTGCTTGCCGAACGCGGAACGTTGAAAGCCGACTGCATCATCCAGATAAAAGGAACCAAGACACAGCAGACCCGCTTGACGGTAATGCCCGGTACCACACCGGCCTATGTGCTTACACCGACCAGCATGCACTTCATCCTGGACCTTGTGTTGGATGAAACCTACCTCCTCACGTTCGAACACCCCAACTGCGTTACCAAGCAGCTTTACGTGGATACTTCGGTACCCTTGGACCAGCGTCGCAAGGACTTCGATTTTCCGCTCATGGTAGTGTTGGAGCATCATGTTGAAGCCTTCTCCTACGCGGGTCCTGTAGGTTTCATCTATTACGATCACAGCCTCACCGGATTCAGCTACCACACCGAGTACGCCATCACCATCAACAAGCGTTTCGGGGAGCGCATGGTCGAGTTGGAGCGCACCGGTATCGACCCCCGCACCGCCATTCAGGGCTATACGGCGAGTACGACACGAGCCTTGCCTGTTTCGGTGGAACCCCAAAAGGAAATCCCGATGCCCCAGTGGAGCACCCTGGCGCCAACCGTGGCACATGTGGCTCCCATGGTGCATCGTTTGGGTAATGCGAAGAGCATGGCGCACGGTTACGAGGAGACCGCAATGCAGGCGGAGAGCCCCCAGCCAATTGTTCCTGTTATCGGATTGCTGATGCCCGTTGTGCCCACCACAGCACCACCTCACGTAAGTGTGCTCAGAAAGGTGGACGTACCCGAGGTGATGGATGTAAATACCAGTGTGGAACTCAATATCGCTCCACGTGAGAAGCCCATTCCTGACCAGGACATCAGCTGGCAGTTGATCGTGGAGGAGCGCAGCCTTACCACCATCATCCGATTTGCCGACAAGGATGAGCGCAGGACCGAATACCGCAGAGTCCTGTATAGCTCTGGTGCCGCGTACTACTTCCACGATGGACGCAGCATAAGCGAGTATAGCTACGACCAAGGTACCGCTGTGGTCAGGCAGGTGGCACAAGTGGGCGGCAATGGGACCAGACTGCAGCAGTGAACGAGGAGAACGCTCTACGGATACGAAGGGGTGTGGTTAAGAAGGTGTGCGGGAGCGGTCCCGTGTTGCGCGTGCTTGCCATTTGAGCAACGGCTTCGAATTGGCCACGCCCCCCTCACACCCGCAGCATCCCACGCCGGCCCCTTGCTCCATAGTACGACTGCGCCCCGTTGTGGTATGTGAAGACCTGCCCGTAGCGGCGGTCGCAGAACAGAGCTCCACCCAATTTGCGGATAGCGAATGGCGTAAGCATCCAACTCGATGTCTTCAGGTCGAAGTTGCCCAATTCCTGCGGTGCGCGGTACTGTTCCTCGGCAAGCAACTCCACGCCCATTTCGTTCATGGCGGGCCGTGTGTTTCGCGAAACGGCTCTTCAGGGTGTTCAGCATGGCATCCCACTCTGCGGTGGACAAAGCTTTCCTTGAGTTCGTAGCCAAGGTCCTTTGAATTGATGGTGTGTCCCAACAGTAGAGCAGGTAGGGACTGGCGCGCCCACACCATAACCTGTGAAGGCCATGGTGCCCATGCCCCAACACTGGGGCGCTCCACCCGCATTTTCCCCACATGCAGCTGCCGTAGTTCCACGCGGCAAGGACGTAACGTACTGAGCTTCAAGTAGGACGGCCATTACTCAAGCGGATCATGCATTGAGGTGCGATTCTGGGGATGTTATGGCGATCATGAACAAAAGCAACTGAGCAATGAACTCCACTATCGTTTGGAAAACCTTCCCCTTGGCCCTGGCAGCTATTGTGTTAATGTCCACCGGCTGTAGCAAGTACGATGACGGCCCCGGCGTGAGCTTGGTACCGCGCACGGAACGTGTCGCCAATACTTGGGTGATCGACCGTGCTACGGCGGATGGCGAGAACGTTACCGCTGATTACAACCAGTATGTACTGGGCCTGACAACAGACAACGCTGCCACCTTGGAGGCTGAGTACACCGTGTTCGGGATCGATGTGAGCACCGAGACCACCGGCACTTGGGCGTTCGCCAGCGATCAGGAACAATTGGTGTTGGATTTCGAGGAGGACCTCGCTGATGGAACCTACATCATCAACCGCCTTACCCAGAGTGAACTCTGGTTGCGCAAGGTGGGGGAAGACCTTGAACTGCGCCTCCGCGAGCAGTGATCACAGCACTCTGAAACATGCTCTTTATCACACCTACCATGAGAAACACCACGATCACACTTTTGCTGGCCTTCACCGGTACCATCGCCCTCAGTAGCTGCTCCAAATACGAGGATGGCCCGGCCATCAGCCTTCGTTCCAAAACAGAACGATTGTCCAACAACTGGCAGGTGGAAAAGGCTTATGACAATGGCTCCGATGTCACCAGTTCCTTCGACCAGTACCGTCTGGAGATGCTGAGTGGAGGTAGTGCAGCTTTGGCCGCACTCTACTCCATTGGGGACCTCAACTTCGAATTCGAGACCACCGGTACATGGGAGTTGGTCAATAGCAACGAGGACCTGCGGTTGGATCTCGAGAACGATGCTGCGGACAGGACCTACGAGATCCTGCGCTTGAAGGAGGACGAACTCTGGGTACGTGAAAAAGGCGGAAGCTTGGAGCTTCATCTGGAACCTGCGTGAACCCTCTTACACATCGCATTCAGGAACAGCCTCCATTTTGGAGGCTGTTCGCGTTAATAGGGTCCGTGGCGGTATAGGTCTGTCGCGTAGCATGGCCTAGGGTCTTGGAATTGGGGTGGCTGAGGGATGGCTCTTGCCTAGGCCTGGGTTCTTGAATCCCCATCCATTACATGGCCCACGACCCAAGGAACGGTCGTCCCGCAGTGATCGGTCCCTTCTCTACGCGCATCTCGGATAGTTCGACCGTAAGAAGGGTTTTGTGGAGTGTGCATGCTGAGGTCTGGCACTGCGGATATCTTCACGGCCGCCATGAAGCGCTTCTTCATCCAGATCGCCGGTCCGCTATCGGCCCTGTTGGTATTCGTGCTGATGCGGCACCACGGCGATATGCCAGCGATCATGGCCGGGCTGGTGGCTTGGATGGCGCTGTGGTGGATCACCGAAGCGGTACCCATTCCCGTCACGTCGATACTGCCGCTGGTGTTGTACCCGCTCTTTGGGGTGGATACGGTAGCTGCAACCGCGTCGCATTATGGCAAAGAGATCATCTTCCTCTTTCTTGGTGGCTTCATCATCGCCTTGGGCATAGAGCGCAGTGGATTGCACAAACGCATCGCCTTGCACATCGTGGCGCGCCTGGGTGGCTCACCATCCCGACTGGTGTTGGGCATGATGGTGGCCTGCGCCATCCTCAGCATGTGGATCAACAGTACCGCCACCACGCTGGTGATGTTGCCCATCGCCCTAAGCTTGATCGATGACGAGGATGCACCCCTCTCGGTACGACAGCGTATGACGGTGCCTCTTCTGCTGGGCGTGGCCTATGGAGCCACGATCGGCGGCATGGCAACTCCAGTGGGCACCCCGCCCAATCTGGTCTTCCTCGAATTGTGGCGCCAGTTGTATCCCGGGGAGGAGAGCATCGGTTTCGGGCAATGGATGAGCGTGGGCCTACCCTTTGCTGCGATCTTCATCGCTATCGGTTGGTTGGTGATCACACGCCTCGTATTCAACGTGGGTACCCAGATGCTTGGTGATGCCGACGCGGTGCAACAGCGCTTGAAGGCCTTGGGTACCGCATCGGTGGACGAGAAGCGCGCAGGCTTCGTATTCGCAATCGTGGCCGTGTTGTGGTTGACAGGTGATGACCTTCGCTTGGGCGAAACCTTCCGGTTGCCGGGTTGGCGCAGCCTAACGGGCTTCACTGCGTTGAGCGATGCAGCGGTGGCGGTGGCGGGCGCGGTATCGCTCTTCATCATTCCATCCTACGGCATCGGGCGCAAACGTCGCGATCCGTATTCCAGCCATGCATCCATGGGTGCTGCGCTGATGGATTGGTCCTTTGCCGAACAGCGTGTGCCTTGGGGTATTTTGTTGCTCATCGGCGGTGGTTTCTCACTCGCCGCAGGTGTTGACAAAGCCGGGCTCAGCGACATCATCGGCGAGAGCATGGCAGGCTTGGGCACGCTGCCCTTGCCGGTGCTGATCGGTGCCGTGGCCTTGATCGTATGCTTGTTGAGCGAGTTGGGAAGCAATACGGCCACGGCCAGTCTGGTCATCCCCATCCTGGCCGCCATGGCGCAGCGCTGGGGCATGGACCCACAAAGCATTCTTTGGCCCGCCACACTTGGAGCCAGCCTGGGCTTCATGCTGCCGGTGGCATCGCCAATGCAGACCATCATTTTCGGAACAGGCCGTATCCCCATGAAGCAAATGGTGAAGGCCGGAGTTTGGATGGACGTGATCGGGGTCGTGCTTCTGATGTTGTTCTTTGGATGGGGCTGAGCTACCGGCTGCGATCCGTCGGGCTCGCTTCATGGTTGCTCACGGCATGTGAATCGGGGCCGGGTGTAACCGAAAGCACGCGATCGTCCAGCTTTCCGCGGATCCATATTGCCGAGCCTGTGAGCATGCCCGCTCACGCGTTCACCACAGTGGTACTGGAGGGAGTATTCCAATGACCGCAGTCGCGCTCCACCAACTCGTGGTGGTGCTGCGCGTGGTAGATGGTGAAGTACAACATCTCGCGCGACGTGATCCTGCCGAGCAGAGGGTGGGGAAGAAGTACGGTATCCAGGTCCTTTTCCGACCACTTGTTCACACGTCCGTTCAGCCTGTCGATCAGCTTGCGCAATTCCGCGCTCATCTGTTCCACGGAACGGGAAGGCTTTGGCGGTGGCACGAATCGGCCGGATGCGCGGCCACCGGCAGTGAGCTTCTCATGATAGCGTTGACACAGTGCCACATAGGAGCGTGCGTCGCGGTTCGGCTTCCCAAAGACCATGCGTAGGAACCACTTCGGCAAACCCATGGCCATGTGTACCGGCCCTACCGAGCGCAGGATATGATCGAGCTGCTGAGCGGGGCTCCATTTGCCGTTGAGGGAAGTATTCCATTGCTCGGCAGGCAACTTATGGATGCGGACGATGAATGCTTCGTGGTTCTTCTGCAAAGCAGCATTGATCGCCGTTCGGTCCATGCTTGTTCTGTACTAGATCGTCGCGATCACCTTCAGCTCAATGGCGATGGGTGTGGGCAGGCAGTTGATCTCCAGCGTTGTCCTGCACGGTGGGTCGGTCTCAAAATACTCCTTCCACAGCCGGTTGTAAGTGGCGAAGTCGTCCTTCATGTTGGTGAGGTACACTGTAACGTCCACGATCTTCTCCCAACTGCTGCCGCTGTCCTCCAGGATCCACTTTACGTTCTGGAACACGCTGCGCACCTGAGTCTCGATGTCGTAGGAAGCAATGGTACCATCGGCATTCAGTTCCACTCCGGGTATCTTCTTTGTGCCCCGCTCGCGCGGACCGACACCGCTGAGGAAAAGCAGATCACCAACGCGGCGCGCATGGGGGTAATGACCTACAGGCTCGGGGGCTTTGTTGGAGGAGATGCTTGACATGCTGCAAAGGTGGTGAAGGATGCGAAGGTCGCAAACGCGAAGAAGCCCCGTCCCCGGAGCTTCTTCTGCTTATCGTCCGTGCGCCTGCCTACCGTAGGCATGGCCGGATGCGATCGTCACCGGCCCCGCTGGCTGAGCGGCGGCAAAACCCTCCCGGGCATGCTTGTGGTGAGTATCGCGAAGGCTTCCTGCTCGAAAACCTTCTTCCTTGATCGCTGGCGGACGTGGTGTTCCATAGCGGCACAACGAAGCTCGTTGTCGTACATGAACAAGACGTTCGGTGGGCGTGAAGTGTTGGTGATGGCGACCACGCGTTATCAACGATCCATCAACAGGAGATGCTGTCGGTCACCCTTCAAGCAGTGCGGGATCCTGCCGGAGCATGGCGCTCAGTACGGCATACAGCTCGGGCAGGTCCTGCTTGAACTCGCGCGGCAGTTCGAAGAAGTACTCCACGGCCACTGCGAAGAACTCGGGCTGGTTGGTACCCGCGTAGTTGCGCAGCAGCCTGCTTTGCCCGGTCTTGATGCGTTCGATCTCGGCATCGGCATGGTCGATCCAGTCCTGCAGTAGTTCGGGGTGCAGGAAGTCGTGTTCGCCGTTCTGGATCTTGTTCTCGAACCAAAGCGCATGGGCCATTTCGTGCAGGCCCACGTTGTGTGCATCGCGTGTGTGGGCGTAGCCGTTCAGGAAATCGCGCCAGGAGATCATGATCACCCCGGCCTTCGGGCGTACCTCACCTTGGTGCATACGACCGCTGTTGGATCGGTACGAGTCGGGGTGTAGAACGATGGTGTCGAAGTGCTGTAGCTCAAGTTCGGGAAAACCCAGGAGCAGCTGTGCGGCGCAGGCGCTCACCATCACCTTCATCTCTTCTTCAACCTTCACGCGTATCCCACGCCATTCCTTGTCGTGTATGAACGTGGAGACGATGCGCTCGAAGCGTTGTTCCTCCTCCGGCCCTAGGCGTTGGTAGTGTATGGCGTACTTGGCAAGAATGGACCGCTGGCTTGGGTTTAGTCCGGGGCGTGCCCAGCGCGGTATACCCTTCATCTTGAGGTAGACGACCGAAGCGAAGATCAATGCGGCGATGATCAAGCCGATCCATCCAGTACCGTCGTGATCATCCTCCATTGTTCAATAGCGCAGTTTGTCCTCCTTGTTCTTCCACGCCGTGAACACATCGCGTGCTTCGTCGCGCAGCACTAGAGCCTCGGTTGGGATGCGGCGCTTCTCTGCAGGAAGTGGCAGTTCGTCGTAGATCAGCTGGTCATCAAAACCAGCATCCGCGGCATCCTCGCGCGAGGCGGCGAATACGATGCGGTCCGGGCGTGCCCAGTAGATCGCCCCAAGGCACATGGGGCAGGGTTCGCAGCTGGTGTAGAGCGTGCAGCCGCTCAACTGGAAGTCGCCCAAGGACTTGCAGGCTTCGCGTATGGCCACCACCTCGGCATGTGCGGTGGGGTCGTTGGTGCTGGTAACGCGGTTGTTCCCTCGTCCCACCACCTGGCCATCCTTCACGATCACGCAACCGAAAGGGCCACCATCGCCGCGATCCATGCCGGCTCGGGCCAGCGCGATGGCTTCGCGGAGGTAATGTTCGTCGTTCCCTTGCATGGGACCGAAGATCAACCTTTAGTCGCGATCCCCAACTCCTTCAGTTGGATATCATCGATACGGCTTGGCGCATCGATCATCACATCCCTGCCCGCGTTGTTCTTGGGGAAGGCGATGAACTCACGGATGTCGCTTCGGCCACCGAAGAGGCTTACCCAGCGGTCGAAGCCGAAGGCCGCGCCACCGTGGGGAGGAGCGCCGAACTCGAAGGCGTCCATGAGGAAACCGAACTTGTAGCGGGCATCCTCATCGGTGAAACCGAGCACACGGAACATGGCTTCCTGCATGCTCCGGTCGTGGATGCGGATGCTGCCGCCGCCGATCTCCGTGCCGTTGATCACCAGGTCGTAGGCATTGGCCTTCACCGCGCCGGGATCGCTTTCCAACAAGTGTGCATGCTCCGGAATTGGGGATGTGAAGGGGTGGTGCATGGCGTGCCAGCGGCCACTTTCCTCGTCCTTCTCCAATAGCGGGAAGTCCACCACCCACAAGGGTTTGAAGGTCCAGGGATCTCGCAGACCGAGCAGGTCGCCCATGTGCAGGCGCAACTCGTTCAGTTGCTTGCGGGTCTTCTCTGCACCACCGGCCATGATGCAAAGCAGATCACCTTGCTGCATGCCGAAGCGCTCGGCCCATTTCTGAAGGTGTTCCGGCGTGTAGAACTTATCCACCGTGCTCTTCAGTCCTTCCTCGGTCCACTTCACGAACACGATGCCCGTGGCCCCGATCTGAGGCCGCTTCACGAAGTCGATAAGCGCGTCGGTCTGCTTGCGGCTCCATCCGGCGCAGCCTTCGGCCTTGATGCCCACCACGAGTTCGGCTTCATCGAAGACCTTGAAGCCTACACCCCTAACGAGATCATCTTGATCCGGCGTTCCCCCCTCTCCTTGGGAGAGGACCGGGGTGAGGCCTTTCTCCTCCCCAGAGGGGCGCGCGCCCGTAGGGCAGAGGCTCTCGAACCGCATCCCGAAGCGCAGGTCCGGCTTGTCGCAGCCGTAGTCGCGCATCGCATCATCGTAGCTCATCCGCGGGAAGTCGCCATCGAATTCCTTGCCGAGGATGGCCTTGAAAAGATGCTTGGCCATGCCCTCGAAGGTGTTGAGGATGTCCTCGCGCTCCACAAAGGCCATCTCGCAGTCGATCTGCGTGAACTCGGGCTGGCGGTCGGCGCGCAGGTCTTCGTCGCGGAAG
>JBBEDG010000188.1:0-12300 GCA_040881405.1 Flavobacteriales bacterium
AAATAGTCCGTTGAAATAGCGCGTCCGCAGGACGCGTAATGACCGATCGCAGGCCATCCCGGCCGGTGGACAAGGAACACGGTAACTTCGCGGCCGTTGGCCGTATGGATGGCCGTTGACCGATGATGCCGATCCGCTTCTCCTTTCGCCGAGCCGCACTTGTTCTGGGCGCTTCCTTCCTCCTGCTGGGTGTACATGCCCAAGGCATCTTCTACTCTGCCGGTTTCGAAAGCGGGTCGTGGCCAGCCGAATTCGACCTCGGCCCCGAGGTGGAGCGCTTGGACAGCGATGGCTCAGGAACGGGCGAATTCGTTCCGGCCTGGCGCATTGGCAATGCCATGGATGCCAACGCCGGTGCCTTCTTCCCAGTGCCGAACGTGCCCACCGGCAACCGCTTCGCCATGGCGAACGACGATGCCGAACCCTGCGACTGCGACCTTGCCGAAGTTGCCCTGGTATTGAACGCACCCAGCTTCGTGGGACGCAGCGGCATTGCCTTGGAATGCCGTGTCTTCCATGAACGGACATTGGGTGGCGGCGATGCCTTCGTGGAGGTGAGCCTGGGCGGTGGTTCCTGGATCTTGTTGGCCACAGTGCCCGTGCTCGTTGGCGATTGGCAGCCACTGCTCGTCAACCTTGGCGCATTCGATGGCTTGGATGATGTTCGCATCCGTTTCCGCTGGAGCGATGGTGGCAATTGGGCCAGCGGTTTCGCTGTGGACGATATCGTGTTGCGCGAGCGCAGCCCGAACGACCTTTCCATTGAAGCCGCACACATCGGCGACCCGGGTGCCAGCCCTTTCCAAACCGGGGACCAGCGACTTGCCTATGCGCAGATCCCTTTGGAGCAGACAGCCCCGCTGATCGTTTCCGCTGAATTGATGAACCGTGGCACCCAAGCCCTCGACGGCATGAACCTGAGCGCTTCGGTGGCATTGGACGGTACGGTACAACTGGTGCTTGACACGCTGCTGGCGGGTAGCCTCAACCCCGGGGAACGAACCATCATTGTGCTCTCCAGCGATTGGATACCCGCATCGGCCGGTGCTGTAACCGTGACCTTCACGGCCAGTTCCAGTGGAACGGACGATGAGCCCACCAACAACTCGAGTGTGGCAGCATTGCGGATAACAGGACCTGGCTGGGACCTCGGCTATGGTGCAATGGCCCGGGACATGGGTCAGGAACAAGGCGTACGCGGCGACACAACAGGTTTCATACTGGCCAACAGGATGGAACTCCCGAACAGCGGAAGTGTCGTTCGCGGCATGAGCGCTTACGTTACCGCCAACAGCGCGTTGGGGGCACAGCTGCGGGCCATTCTCTTCGATGTGAACCTTGCTTTCGTGGATACCTCTACTCGTTACACACTTACCCAAGAGGACCTTGACCGGGCTGGTAGCGGAGCGCCTCTTTATCTGCCATTCGTTGGTCTTGAACCCTTGGCAGCTGGCGACTACTTCGTTGGTGTGCAGTTGCTCGATGGAACGGGAAGCGCTTTCGTAGGACTTAGTGGAAGCTCGCCTACTGGTGCAGCGCTGTTCATGCAAGGCGTGAATTTCGATGTGGAGTACCTGCGCAGCACGCCTATGGTACGACTCCATCTGGAAGACTACGCGGTAGGTGTGGCGGAACGGAACGTGGACCAAGGGGTCATCGTGCACGTACACCCTGTGCCCATGCACGATAGTGGCGTTTTACGCTTCTCGCTCGACCGTGCTTCCCAAAGCATGTGGCGTTTGATGGATCTCCACGGGCGCGAGGAAATGCGGAGCGAACTCGGAATACTTGGCGCTGGAGAGCACAGCTACAGCATCGATGTACAAGGGCTTGCTGCCGGGGTGTACTTCGTGGAACTGCACACGGATGGGCAACGCTCTGTGCGCCGGGTGGTGGTTGCGCGTTGAACGCCGAAGCCTGACCGGAGCCTACCGTTCTTGGGATCCTTCAACGCTTCCTGAAAATGATCCGCGGCCGAATGGACCATGGTCCGCTCATGAGCGCTACCTTCGGGGACCATTCAGAAAACTTGAAACCAATGAACCAACTACGATACACGCTGCTATCCAGTGTAGTGATCGCAGGTACGGCAATGGCCCAGTGGGCCAACCCACGTCCTGCCTTGATGGACCTTCAACCTGCTGTGAAAAGCAATGTTGTTAACGTTCTTCCCGCAGAACCTGCTACCGACCTGCGTGATGGAGGGGATATAGTATGGAGCGAGGACTTCGCCAACGGCTTGGCCGGCAACAACGGTGTTGGGCCTTGGACCACCAGCGGCCCCAACGGAAACATCTGGAAACGGGCCGTGAGCGGTCCGTTAGGAGCATATACGACCGTGGCTTCGCGGATCCAGTCACTGACCGTGGCCAATGGCTACATGCTCTTCAATTCCGACTCTGCGAACAGTACGTGGAGCGGCAATACTCCAACGGCACTTGATCCGGCCAATTTCACCAGTTGGGAAGGCAGCTTGGAATCACCTGTGCTCGACCTGAGCAGTACCCCATTCGTTGAACTCGTTTTCCAACAGCGACTGCGCTACTGCTGCGAGAACCGCCCGCAATTGTTGGAGGTCAGTACCGATGGCGGTACCACATGGCCAACTTCTTTTGACATTGCTGTGAACTGGCCAGCGAATGAACCGACCCTCTCGCCGACAGAGACGTTCAAGGTGAACCTTGTTGACGCGATCGCAGCTGACCCTTCTAACGTACGTTTCCGTTTCCGCCATTCGGCCGAGGCGGGTTCATCGCACTACCATTGGCAGATCGACGATGTGAGCATCGTGGAACTGTACCAGTACGATCTTCGCCTCACCAGCTCGGCCCTGACGTCCTGGGATCCCGTTACCGCTGAGTCCTACGATGCGATCCGGTACAGCATCTACCACACTTCGCAGTTGCGCCCCATCGGCTTCAACATGAATGTGCTGAACAACGGCTCCGAAGTGGACAACGACGCTGTTGCCAACTTCACCGTGGCACAGCAAGGTGGCGCCACGATCCTTGACCAGGACCAGCCACAAGCGACCTGGGCACCAGGCGAGCAGCGCAACATCGTTGTGGACCCTTCCTTCACCCCACCCGCACAAGTAGGTCAGTATAACGTAAGCTTCGCTGTATCCTCATCAGAAGAGGATCAAACCCCGAACGACAACTCGGGTACAACCTCCTTCCGGGTTTCCGACGTGACATACGCTCGTGATAACGGTAGTGTTGCCAGCGTGCAGAGTTCAGCGGGTGGTCCATTGATCATGGCCAATGCATTCTATATCCAGAACGCGACCATGCTCTATGGGATCACAGTGGCCTTGGGAACGGGGAGTGAGATCGGCGCCTTGGTGCAGGGCGAACTTCGCGCTGACAACCTGGACGATGTGATCGCGACAACTGAAGAGCAGTTCATTACAGCTGGCATGCTTACTCCAATTGGTGGCAGCAACTTCGTGAACCTCGTATTCAACCCACCTGTGGAACTTACCGCAGGCATCGACTACATGGCAGCCGTGCAGGTCTTCGGTGATGTGCGCGTTGGCCGCAACGGGAACAGTGAAGAACAGACCTCCTTCCTCTACTTTGAAGGTCAAGCTGGTCTCGATTGGTACTTCACCACCACAACACCGATCGTGCGTATGAACTTCGATGCCAGCGTGGGCATCGATGAGTTGGATGCGTCCAACACCTTCGGGCTTGGCCAGAACATGCCGAACCCTGCGAACGGCACCACCACCATCCCTTACGAGTTGAAGGAGGCTGGTGTTGTAAGCTTCCAGATGCACGATGTAACGGGTAAGCTGGTCATGGAGGAGTTCATGGGCAGCCGTGGAGCTGGTGTGTATCGCTTCGATATCGGCACCGAGAACCTGCGTGAAGGTGTGTACTTCTACACCATGACCGTGGGTGAAGCCCGCATGAGCAAGCGTATGATCGTGGTGCGCTAAGCATCACTACCTATGGTATGAAGGGCGCGGACATCGGTCCGCGCCCTTCGTGCTTATTGGACTTCGGTACCACGAAACGCCACTATCATTACCTTGTGGCCTCAACAGAAACCCGATGAAAGGACCATACACTGCACTATGCCTGATCGCTGCACTGGGTGCGCAGGCCCAGATCCAACTACCACACCATGTGGAACACCGCGATGGATACCGTGCCCCAGCCGTGCTAATGAGCGGCGGAGGCGAACGCGGGGATGCCTTCTACACCGAGACCTTCGATACCGACTTGAACGGCTGGACCGTGGAAACCAGCGTTGGGGTGGTGGATTGGAAATGGACGAACGAAGGCCCTGGTACGACCGCCTCCACCTACCCAGTGCCTGTGCTGAACACCGGCACACCCAGTGGTTGGGTCATTGTGGACGATGATTTCGACGGTGTTTCCGGCGCCAGCACCAACACGTCCCTCATTTCCCCAGTGATCGACCTGAGCAGTGCCCCACCGAACCTGAAAGTGGAATTCGACCAGTATTTCCAAGAGTTCCAAGCGGACTTCACCTATGTGGGTGTGAGCACCGATGGTGGCACCACGTGGGACGAAGTGGAGATCAACAGCGAGGTGGGCCGCGATGGTCGCCCGAACCCGGAGTTGGTGGATGTGAACATCAGCTCATGGGTGGCCGCGAACCCCGGCAACGTGCAGCTGCGTTTCCGCTATGAGTCCACGTGGGACTATGGCTGGCAGCTGGACAACATCGCCATCCGCGAACTGCCCGCCAACGACATGGCCTTGGTGCGCGTAAGCAATACCGCGTTCGATTTCGCGAACACCGAGTTCTCCTTCATGGACTACAGCATCTACCCCGTTTCACAAGTGGCAGGTCTATCGCCCATTGCCACCGTACGGAACAAGGGCTTCGACACCCAGACCGGTGTAAGCCTTGAGCTCAGCGTGGACGGTCCTTCGGGCAATGAAACCTCCGAGACCACGATCCCGGCGACCTACACACCGGAACTGGAGAACGTGCTGACCTTGGATCCTTTCACTCCCAGCGGAGCCATCGGCGAGTACACTCTTACCTACACCGTTACCCAGGATCAGACGGACGAAGTTCCTACGAACAACAGCATCGTAGAGCGGATCACCGTTTCCGAGAACATCTACGCGCACGACAATGGTGTGGTGGACAATTTCCAGATCCAGGCAGCTGATAACCTGAGCGAAGGCTTCGAGGTGGGCAGCTACTTCGTTCTCCAGGAGGCAGGCTTCCTTTCCGCGGTCCAAGTGGCCATCCACGAGGACACTCCAGTTGGTGGATCCGTTTATGGTGCCATCTATTTCCCCTCGGCGGACAATACGACACACCCTGATCTCCTGGAGCTGACCAACAATGTAACGGTCACCGCAGCCGATCTGAACCCGATCGGTGGCAGCACCTTCATGACCTTGCCCTTCAACCCGCCCGTCGCCATTGAGGCCGGCCAACCATACCTGGTGGTGGCGGGTACTTTCGATGGACCGGACAACATCCACTTCGCAACCAGCGGCATCAGTGCCGCCCAGGTAAGCAACATCCACTACCCTTCGCTCGGCGTGGATTTCCAGTTCTTCATCACCCGTACGCCGATGGTGCGTATGGTGCTGGCAACCGATGTTAGCGTAGGCGAACTGGACGGCGGCAACGTGTCACTTGGTGCCAACCAGCCCAACCCTTTCAGCGATATCACCACCATCCCCTTCAGCCTGCGCGAGCCCGCTGTGGTATCCTTGCTGGTTACCGATGTTACCGGAAAGGTGGTTCTGCAGCGTGATCTTGGCAGCCGGTCCGCCGGTCCGCAGCAAGTACAGTTGGAGGGCGAGCAATTGGCTCCCGGGGTGTATACCTACTCCATCACTGCTGGCGACGTTCGCATGAGCCGCCGTATGGTGATAGCGCGTTGATCGATACTCTTCCCCACGAAAAAAGCCCTCTTCACGGAGGGCTTTTTTCATGGGGGAACGTCGCGCTCAAGAACCGCTGGTCATGGCACGTTTCACCTCACGCATCAGCGAGCCTGCGAAGATGAAATCGTTCAGCTCAGGGTTGTCGCTACGCAACAGGCCATCGCGATCGCCGTGCCACCATTTGCGGCCTTTGTGGATGAAGATGATGTTCTCGCCGATGCCCATCACCGAGTTCATGTCGTGGGTGATGACCACCGTCGTGGTGTTGAATTCCTTGGTCAACTCCAGGATGAGCTCATCGATCACGATGCTGGTACGTGGATCGAGGCCACTGTTGGGTTCATCCACGAACAGGTACTTGGGATTCATCGCGATGGCACGTGCGATCCCCACACGCTTCTGCATACCACCACTGATCTCGGCCGGATAGAGATCGTCCTTGTCGATGATCTTCACCCGTTGCAGGCAGGAGTGGGCCTGGTCCACCATTTCACTGCGGGGCATCTTGGCGAACATGGTCAGGGGGAACATCACATTCTCCAGCACGGTCATGCTATCGAACAAGGCCGAGCCTTGGAAGAGCATGCCTATCTCCTTGCGGATCTCGCGCCGTTCGATCTCGCTCATCTCGTGGAAGGACTGTCCCTCGTACAGCACGCGACCTTCATCAGGTTTGTGCAGGCCCACCATGCACTTGGCCAGCACGCTCTTGCCGGAACCGCTCATGCCGATGATCTGGTTGATCTTCCCCTTCTCGAAGGTGGCCGAAATGTCGGTAAGCACCTGAAGATCGCCAAAACGCTTGCTCAAGCCCTGTACTTCGATCATATGAGCAACAGTTGTGTGAGGGCGTAGTTGGCAATGAGGATCACCACGTTGCTGTACACCACGGCCTTGGTACTGCTGATGCCCACTTCGCGGGTGCCTCCCCGGGTGAAGTAGCCTTGGTAAGCGGCCACAGTGGCGATGATGAAGGCGAAGACCACGGTCTTTATCAATGCATACGTCACCGTGTAGGGGTCGAAGTCGTACTGGATACCCAGGATGAAATCCGTGGAACTCACTATACCGGTACCCACGCCGGCCATCCATCCTCCGAAGATGCTGAGGAACATGCTCACCATGACCAGAAAGGGGTTCATGAGCATGGATGCCACGATCTTGGGGAGGATCAGGTAGCCAGCGGAGTTCACGCCCATGATGTCGAGGGCATCGATCTGCTCGCTCACGCGCATGGAGCCTATTTCCGCAGCGATGTTGGACCCCACCTTACCGGCCAGGATGAGGGAAATGATCGTGGGGCTGAACTCCAGGATCGTGCTTTGGCGGGCGGTGAAGCCCACCACATAGGCAGGTATCCAGGCCGAATCGATGTTGGAGCTGGTCTGGATGGTGATGACCGCCCCCATGAACACCGAAAGGAGTGCGACTATACCTATGCTCTTGACACCCAGGAGGTCCATCTCCTCGATCGTCCGCTTCCAATATAGACCAAGGCGCTCGGGCCTGCTAAGGGTATCCCGCAGGAGCAGGAAGTAGCGGCCAATGTGATAGATAAGTCCCATGCTTGTTCGCAGCGGTCAAAAATAGGTCTTCGGGGGTCCATCAGGGAATATGATCCTGGGATTAGGCCTAATTTCGCAGTCCACCGGCAATGTCCCGCTTAGTTCACCCCTTTTCCGCCAAGCTCTGTTCCGCCTTTTTGGCAGTACTACTTGTAAGTTCCTGTGCTTCAAGACCTTCCAAGTACAAAAAGAAAAGGGGCTGCGATTGCCCGAGGTGGAGCATGCAGAAGCCCCCTGCCGAACGGACGATCCATGCTAATTTGGCCCTCGGATCGGCCACTTGGCCCACTGCGGAGTGCAGCTGAAAGGGACCCGGTCCGCGAGCCTTGCATCCTACCATGCTACCCACCTCCAACCCCGAATTGCTGCGGAAGCAGTTGCCTGCTGCTGCATGGGTGGTGGTGGAACACTGGCTGCGTCGCAATCCTTTGGAAGTGCGCATCTCCAAACCACGCACCACCAAACTCGGCGATTACCGTGCGGCCACACGTACACAACCACATCGTGTAAGTGTGAACAGCGATCTGAACAAGTATGCATTCCTGGTGACCCTTGTTCATGAGTTCGCGCACTATACCACTTACGTTAAGACGCGTCGGTGGAGCAATCCGCACGGCAGCTATTGGAAGAACGAGTACCACCGCCTGATGCGCCCATTCATGTCGCGGGCAGTGTTCCCGGCCGATGTGCTGAAGGCCTTGGAGTACCACCTGAACGATGCTCCCGCGAGCAGCTGCACGGACAAGGACCTGATGCGTGTTCTGCGCAAATACGACCGCGATCCCCAGCCCATGTTGGAAGAGATCCCGGAGCGTTCGGTGTTCCGCTTCAACGACCGCATCTTCGTGAAGGGGCCACAGCTACGGAAGCGCTATAAATGCCATTGCCTGAACGATAGGCGCATCTACTTGATAGACCCCCTTGCACCGGTGCATGTGAACGGCCCATTGGTCGTACGCAAGGCTTCGTGAACGCGAACGGGGCACCCCTGCAATGACGGATAAGCATACCTACTGCGTGATCATGGCCGGCGGCGTCGGCAGCCGCTTCTGGCCTATGAGCCGCACGGCCCACCCCAAACAGTTCTTGGATTTCCTCGGACTGGGGCGCACCCTGTTGCAACAGACCTACGACCGCTTCCTGGCCTTGTGCCCGCCGGAGAACATCCTGGTGGTGACCAATACCCAGTATGCCGGCCTCGTGAAGCAACAGTTGCCCGATCTGCCCGAAGCGCATATCCTGTGCGAACCGGCACGGCGCAACACCGCACCTTGCGTGGCCTACGCCAACCACGTGATCGCAGCGCGCGATCCCGAAGCCTTTATCATCGTGGCACCTAGCGACCACTTGGTACTTAAGGAGGAAGCCTTCCACGAAACTGTGCGCACTGCACTGAAGCAGGCCGCAAGCGGAGACGATCTGGTCACCTTGGGTATCATGCCCAGCCGCCCGGATACCGGCTACGGATACATTCAATTCATGGATGAGGCGGGCACCGTACACCCCCGGGTGAAACGCGTGAAGACCTTCACCGAAAAGCCCGACCACGAGACCGCACTGCGCTTCATCGAAAGCGGCGACTTCGTATGGAACGCGGGTATCTTCATCTGGAGCTTGAAGAGCATCACCAAAGCCTTCCGCGAGCACCTGCCCGAAATGGAAGCACAGTTCGCAGCCGGTGCCGGGAAATACGGTACCGCCGAAGAGCGCGATTTCGTGGAGCCGGTCTACGCCGATGTGGAGAATGTGAGCATCGACTACGGCATCATGGAGAAGGCCAGGAACGTATACACCGTGGTGAGCGATTTCGGGTGGAGCGACCTAGGAACCTGGGGCAGCTTGTACACCCACGTTGCCAAGGACGAACAGGGCAATGCTGCCGTGGGAGGGAACATACGCCTCTACGATTGCGCCCGGAACATGGTACACAGCCACGACGACCGCTTGATGGTATTGCAAGGCTTGGAGGACCACATCGTTGTAAGCACCCCGGAAGCCTTGCTCGTTTGCCGGAAGCAGGACGAACAGAAGATCAGGGAGTTCGTGAACGACCTGAAAGCCGAACACGGGGACCGGTATATCTAAGCGGAAATTGAACGGCGCGGGAAGGATCCCACACATGGAAAAAACCGAGCGGCACAGCAGTTCGGAAAGAACGAATTGGAGCACTACGAACTGATAACCGACCCGGAGGTATTGGCAGGCCGGGTGAGCGAACTGGCACCTGAGGCCGTGCTGGCATTGGATACCGAAGCATCCAGCTTCCACCGCTACAAGGAGAGCGTATGCTTGGTGCAATTGAGCACTCGCGAACGGACCTACCTGGTGGACCCGCTGGCACTGCGCAACCTGGAACCCTTGGGCAAGCTACTGGCCCAACCGGCGATGGAAGTGGTGATCCACGATGCGGACTATGATCTACGGATACTGGCGCGCGACCACGGCATTCGCGTGGAGAATGTGTTCGACACGCTGATCGCCGCTGAACTGGTGAACGAGCCGGAGATCGGCCTGGCCGCCCTGCTTCGCAAGTATCAAGGTCTTGAGATCGACAAGAAATTCCAGAAGGCCGATTGGAGCAAGCGTCCGCTACCCAAGCCAATGCTGGACTACGCTGCCGGCGATACCAGCCACTTGATAGCTGTGCGCGACATCCTGGAAAGCAAGTTGCGCGAACTGGACCGCTGGGACTGGGCCGAGGAGGAATTCGCGTTGCTTACCGATGCCCCTTTCAACCTGCCCAGCAACGAGGAACCGGCATTCCTGCGCATGAAGGGCGCAAAAACCCTGAAGCCGCACCAGCTCGCCGTTCTCCGCGAAGTACATACCTGGCGCGATGGTGTGGCCGAGAAGATGGACCGTGCCCCCTTCATGGTGGTGGGGAACGATGTCATCCTTTCGCTTTCCACCGACCCACCCAAGGATCCCAAGGACCTGGTAAAGCGCAAAGGAATGAGCGAGCGCGTCATGGAGCGCTTCGGGAACGAGATCATGGCAGCCGTGGAACGCGGGCTGGCCATACCCAAGGACGAATGGCCGCGCGTTGCCAAAGGCAAGCGCTGGCAGCGCGACGACGATTACGAGGACCGTTTCAAGCGGCTGAAGCAGATGCGCGACAAGCTCACCGCCGAGCATGACCTTCGGCCTGGGATCGTTGCTGCGAACCAGTTGCTCATGGATATGGCACGCACCCTCCCCGGTGATCTGGATGCCTTGTCCAACCTGCCCGGCATACGCCGCTACCAGGTGAAGCATTTCGGTGCGGACCTGCTCAGAGTACTGTAGCGCTCCCCTTCCTGTATTGGGCTATGTGATGATCATCACATGAACACATAGCGATGCGTCTATACATTTGCGGCCACAATGGACAAGCAAGTGTTGACGGCTCCCTTGGACGAGCGTATCGGTACGGACAAACTAGGCCGAGCGAGCGAACTGCTTCGCGCTGCGGCCCACCCGCAGCGTCTGGCGATACTGGATGCCTTGGGCCACCACGAGCGTTTGTGCAATCGTGAACTCCAGGAGATGCTCGCCATCGAGCAAGCCATCCTGAGCCAACACCTGACGCTGATGCGCGACAAGGGATTGCTGGACTTCGAAAAGGAGGGTAAGTACACCTACTGGCATGTGAAGCAGCCGGAATTCCTGAAGATCATCCACTGCTTGGAGAACTGCTGCGAAAATTTCTGAGCATGGAGATCCTCGGCTACATCGGCGCCATCATCATGGGTCTGTCCCTCGGCCTCATCGGAGGTGGCGGCAGCATCCTCACCGTTCCCATCCTGGTGTATCTGTTCCTCATAGACCCCGTGTTGGCAACGGCTTATTCGCTCTTCATCGTGGGCCTTACCAGTCTGGTGGGCAGCTTCAGCCACATGCGTTTGGGCAACATCCACTGGCGCACCGCCATCGTGTTCGGGATACCCAGCATACTGGCGGTCTACGCCACCCGGGCGTGGCTGGTGCCTGCCATCCCGGACCCGATCTTCACCGCTGGTGATACGCCAGTGAGCAAGGCCATCGGCATTCTCATCTTCTTCGCGCTCATCATGGTGGCTGCGGCTTATACCATGATCCGCAAGCCTAAGGTGCCTCTTGGACCCAATGAGCCGGCCGATGAGGCGATCAAGTTCAACTATCCCTTGATACTTGCTGAAGGAACAGTGGTAGGCATGATCACCGGCATTGTGGGTGCAGGCGGAGGTTTCCTGATCATTCCAGCTCTGGTGCTGCTGGCCAAGCTTCCCATGAAGAAAGCTGTGGGCACCTCCCTGATCATCATCGCTGCCAAATCCTTGATCGGCTTTACCGGCGATCTCAAGGGCGATGAGTTCATCAACTGGGGCTTCTTGGGGATCTTCAGCGCGGTGGCCATCGGAGGTATCTTGGTAGGCAGCATGCTCAGCAAACACATACCCAACGAAAAACTCAAACCCGCCTTCGGATGGTTCGTGCTCGCCATGGGCGTGTACATCATTGGAAGGGAGATGACCAACCTCTAACTGTACGGTCCGATGATCAACGGACCCAATCTGAACAACCATGAAAATCGAACAGATCTACACCGGCTGCCTGGCACAAGGCGCCTACTACATCGAGAGCAACGGCGAGGCCGTGATCATCGATCCGCTGCGCGAAACGCAGCCCTACCTGGAGCGTGCGCAGGAAAGCAGAGCTACCATCAAGTACGTGCTGGAGACGCACTTCCACGCCGACTTCGTGAGCGGCCACGTGGACCTCGCCAAGAAGACCGGTGCCGCCATCGTGTACGGCCCGAATGCGAACCCCTCGTTCGATGCACACATAGCCACCGATGGCGAAGTGCTGAAGGTGGGCGAGGTGACCAT
>JBBEDG010000189.1:0-12139 GCA_040881405.1 Flavobacteriales bacterium
GGTCACGGCTTGGGGCACGATGAGGTCGATCTGCAGCAGGGGAGGTTCTGCAATGGTGAAGTTGGCAGAACCTGAGCAGCCCTCGACATCGGTAATGGTAAGGGTGTAGTTCCCGGCACAAAGTCCTTCAACAGCATCCAAGTCGACCCCGGTGGCTCCCGTTGACCATGCATAGTCGAGGGCGCCAGGGTTGCCACCTGTAGCGCTTGCTGTAGCATCTCCATCGCAGAAGGTGAAGCAAACCGCATCATTCACGTCGAATGTGATCTGTATCGGATCGGTCACAGTCATCTGTACGCTATCCACAAGAAAGCAGAAGTTACCATCATCCTCGGTCCAGTAGAACCAATGAACTCCCCCGGTTCCAGCAGGCATGGTCGTTGTGGTCTGTGGGTCGTTGGCGTCGATGAATGTTGCACCGGCCGGTCCGCTCCAAACACCTACGCCGGTATTTCCTGGAACGGCGTTCAGTGGTATGCTTAGCGTGCAGGAGAAGGCGGGCCCACCGGCATCCACCTCACCACAGCACTGTGGTGCATCGGCAGGGATGATGGTGATCTCCAACTCCTGGGTGGCTAAGCATCCCGCCGCACTGGTGATGGTGTACGTATAGGTACCCGAGGTTCCCGCGAGAGGGTCGAAGACTTCCGGTACCACATTCCCTGCCGCATCGGTCCAAACGCCCCCATCATCGGGTGTGCCGTTGAGCGAATCGGTGAGCAGGAAGGCTCCTTGACTCGCACACAAAGTGATGGAGTTGAACCCACCGGCATCAATGGAAGGGTCGGGCCCGACGAGCACGCTATCCATCACAGCACATTCTGGCTGGCCAACCGGATAAGCTACCAAGTAGTACCAGGTGGGAGTTGTGGTGAATACGTTGGTGGTCAGGCTTGTGGGGTTATCGAGTCCTGTGGTCGGGGTCCATTCGAACTGGGTTGGTGTAAGTGCTCCACCGCAGGTTGCAACGCCCGTCCACAGTTGCCCGGCTTGAGGTCCGTTCGCAGATTGGTAAACAACAAGGCCTTCATCGTTCCGGAGGTTGAACGAATTCTGGTTGTTGTTGGAGCCCGTAGTGTAGGTTATCACAATTGTGGCTCCCGGCGTTACTGGAATATTGAATGTTGCCACCCCTCCTGCAGCAAGTGTGTAATTATTGGCAACACCATTCACTGTAACGGTGACCGACGCTGTGGTGCCGAAGAGTCCGCCCGCCCAGCCATTGTTCCCACTGTCGAGGAGGGTAAGAACGTAGGTGCAATTCGGTGGTGCGGCATTGGCCACCAGTTCCCCTGCCATCGGCAAGGGGTCATTGCATAGCACGATATCGGGTCCTGCATCCACAACGATCTGGGGAGCTATGGTGATGGTCACCGTGGTATCGTACGTACAACCGAAATTGTCGATCACGGTCAGCGTGTAGTCGTAATCACCGGGCCCGTTGGGGTTGGCATTGGCTATAAGCGGTGTTGTAGGATCAGGTGTGGTAAGGAAGGGGCCATCCCAAAAGGCTGAATCCTGAGATGTTCCGGGTACTGGCGTGAACTCGGTCACATCCGGGTACAAACTGGGGTTGAAACCCACGGACCAGTCGCAGACAAAACCATTATCACTTCCCAGCAGATCATTGAAAGTGATGGTCCACTGCCCGTTCAATGGACAGCCGATCAGATTCGTGAAAGGCTGTACGCTTTGATAGGTGCCAGTAGGCAGGGTGGCCACACCGCCGGAATTCTGTTGCCATGTGCCGTTTGCTGCCGTTGGGCTCCAACAGTAGTTGAAGCATGTTCCGATCACGCTGGCAGTGGCGTCGTTGTCCACAGGTACCCCCAAGTAGGTTCCACCGCCACCCTGTTGATGGAAGATGATGGACTGCCCGTTCGGACATGTGGCACTAATGACCAGGTCGCCCATGTAGGAGTGCTCCATGTTCACACAAATGGAGGCGATATCATTCACGTTCTGAACCGTCTGCCCAGCGGTGAATTGTGTGAAATTGATGTTGCTTGAGAACGGAACACCCTGTTGATCCGGCAATTGGATCGGTGGTCCGAAATCATTCACAGGTTCACCGGTCCATGTGGTGCCTTCCACCACCCCGGTGAGGTCCACGGTCGCGCCCAGGCAGGTAGTGATGCTCTCAACGGTCCCTTGGAATGTTGGAACCGTACTCACCAATATCTGCAGGTCAACGGTGTTCGAGTTCACACAGTTGTTGTCGTCGACAAGATTCAGTTGCACAACATATTCTCCCGGCTCATCGAACGCGTGCGATGCGGTTGGTCCATTGGCCGTGGTGCCATCCGCAAAATTCCAAGTGTATTGGGAGATCGCGAATCCAGGCTCTGCGAATGAGCCACCTCCATCGAATTGGATGATGTCACCGATGCACACCAAGGCCGGCGTGGATTCGCTCATAGTGGCGACCGCCGTAGGTCGTTCGCATGGGGCGTAGCAGGTTATGTTGGCCGCGAATACCCCGGTTCCCGTGGCATTGGAAGAGAACTGAACGGTGAGACATCCACTCGCATTCGTGGTGCTGGCCCCAATATTCTGTCCTTGGAGCTGGGTTCCGGTATACTCGCCGATCAGTGGGGCCGCGGTGCTGTTCCCATCGTATATCCGTATCCTGTCCTGCGGTGCGGCACCAGCAGTACTCAATGTTGCTGACACCCATTGCAGAAAGATCGATTCCCCGGCGATATCGGGACAGATCACAGCAGTAAGATTCTCATTATTGCCGTATCCGCTAGCACCTGGCCCACCACTGTCGAAAAAGGCCCCGGCACAGGTATTTATGGCACCATCGGTGATCGGGAAGTTCTGGCCCACGCTGGTGTTCATTGCACCCAGGAAAAGTGCCAGGAACGTTAAGGAACGGAGAATGGTGCAAGCTGGTAAAAGCCTGCGTCCACCTTGTTCCAAGATCCTTGGTTCGAATGGATCTCTCAAGTATTCGGAGTAACGCGCGTTTGATAGGGTATGCATGCGAAAACAGGATGCGAACAGGTCTGCAAAGGTTGCCTAAGTTATCTTAACAAAGAAGCCCGGATCACGCCGGGCTTCTTTGTTCCATGGTATGAACTTCTAGTGGAGCAATCGCACCTGGCCGTTGAATGTGCCTCCGTCCTTGCCATCCTTCATTTCCACCATCCAAACATAGTCGCCCACCGCACAGGGTTCTCCTTTGTTTCCGATCCTGCCATTCCATGGGCGTGCCGCGTCGGATGTTTCGTAAACCACCTGACCAGTGCTTTTGTCCATTACACTCAGCGCGAATTTGGCACCAAGGGTCTTCAGAGCTTCTGGCAGGAAGGTGTCCTCCACCCCGTCGTTGTTGGGCGAGAAGGTCTTCGGGGCATGGAGGTCGTAGTCGTTCTCGACACGCACTGTTCGTTCCGTACGATCCACGCAGCCTTTGCCATTGGTGACCGTAAGCACCACACTGTAGGTTCCTTTTTCCTTGTACACATGGTCCGTATGGACGGCTGTGGAAGTGGATCCATCGCCGAAATCCCATATGTAGAGCTGCCCACCAACACTGCGGTTCTCGAAGTGCACCGATGGAATGGTGTTCGGGAATTCACGCTTGATGTGAGAGAACACAGCTTCGGGAGCTTCGTATATCACGATGGGATCCGACACGGGCCTGTTCATGATACTGCCTCCACCCACCGCGGAATGTGACAACATGACCTCGTATGTGCCCGCCTTCGAGAAAGTATGGCTGGGTCTGGCCTGATTGGAGAAGCTTCCGTCGCCGAAATTCCAGAGGTATATGCCGTTCTCGGAAGAGTTATCGAGGCCAAAGTCGATCGTGGTTCCAGGGCAGCCTTCGGAGGTGCTGACCCGTACGGCCAATTCGGAAGAACGTGTTCGAGAGGAAGGTGCTTCCGACTGTGGGGTCTTCGGCTCAATGGCGGGGTGTATGGATCGGCCCCCCGAACGCTTTTCCACAACACTCGCGGCCGGGGTCTCGTCAGGTTCGGCTGCTAGGACAACCTCAACATCCCCCGATGGCATGTCGTTTTGATCAGCCACAGTAAGAAGCTCTGTCTCCGTTGGCAAGGACAAGCTTGGTGCATCTTCTTCCAACTCCAGGGCCAGCGCGCTGATACCGTACTCTTGAGGAGTGGGCGGCTGATTGAAGAGCAAGTGCAAGCTGGTCCCAATAGCAAGGGAACCACCCAGCAACAATGCATACAGACCTGCGGATGCCTGCCAGGCAGGTCCTTTCTGCTGGTCCAGGGAGTTCTGCAACTTGGCCCAATCAGCCGAGTTGTAGGGCACCTCGTATTGGTCCAGCGCCTGTTTGAGCGATTTTTCGAATGGGTCGGCCGATCTCATTGTTCTTCGGTCGGTTAATTGAGTTTGTGTTCCTTTTTAAGGAGCTTTTTGAGATTTTGTTTCGCTTTGGCGAAATTGCTTTTCGAGGTTCCGATGTTGATGCCCAGAAGATCGGCGATCTCCTGGTGGGTCAGCTCCTCGAAAACGTAGAGGTTGAACACCGTACGGTAGGCCGGCGTCAATTTCTGCATGGCGTTGATGATATCGGCAGGCTTCAAGTCCCAGACTTCATCCTCGGTTTCATCGGCCAGCGTGTCCTCGGCGTCCTGGTCCACGAAATCCTCGATGCTGCGTTCTTCGCCGAGCAGGAGGTATGAATTCTTGGTCCTACGGAAGTGGTCTATGGCGGTATTCACCATTATCCTGCGGATCCAGCCTTCAAATGAACCGGCCTGGTTGAAGCGATCCATGCTGGCGAAGACCTTGATGAAGCCATCCTGCAGTATGTCCTTGGCCTGGTCGGTGTTCTTGGTGTAGCGCAGGCATACGGCCATCATCTTACCGTAAAAGGCCTCATACACCTGCTGCTGCGCCCGGCGCTCACCCTTCAGGCACCCCGCAATTAGGACGGTGTGCTGGGGTTCAGGCACACCCGCAACGTTCCACATCACCTTAAGGCGTGCGCCCTTTTCGGTCGATCCGGGTTGTATCACGGGTTCTGCCATTGCAGCGTGCAAGGTAGCCTTCATCGGAGCAAAGACGCAAGAGCGATCAAATGGATGCCTTGCCTGCTCGGATTTCTCCACCTGACCAAGGAGCCGGCCGACCGACATCGGTCCATACAGCCTGCGGCGAACCACTACCTTCGTGCCGCGGAGCCCGTGGCCCCGACCGATCATTCAATCCAAACACAACCCGCACGCTGATCATGAAAGTTACTGTGGTAGGGGCTGGCAACGTAGGTGCGACCTGCGCCGATGCCGTGGCCCGTTGGGAGCTCGCCAACGAAGTGGTGCTGCTCGATATCAAGGAAGGTTTCGCCGAAGGCAAGGCCTTGGACATCTGGCAAACCTCACCGATCAACCTGTTCGATTCCCGGATAATTGGGTCCACCAACGATTACAGCAAGACCGCTGGCAGCGATGTGGTGGTGATAACAAGCGGGCTGCCCCGCAAGCCCGGCATGAGCCGCGATGATCTCATCGCCACCAATGCCGCCATCGTGAAGAGCGTTACCGAAAATGTGGTGAAGCATAGTCCCGATGCCATCATCATCGTGGTAAGCAATCCGCTGGATGTGATGACCTATTGTGCCTATATCAATGCCAACCTTCCGAGCCAGCGTGTGCTGGGCATGGCAGGTATCCTTGATACGGCCCGCTACCGTGCCTTCCTTGCCGAGGCGCTCAACGTGAGTCCCAAGGATATCCAGGCAGTGCTCATGGGCGGCCACGGTGATACCATGGTGCCATTGCCCCGCTATACAACTGTTGGCGGCATTCCTGTTACCGAGCTTATCGGCAAGGATGAACTGGATGCCATTGTGGACCGAGCCAAGAAAGGTGGTGGTGAGATCGTGAACCTGCTGGGTACCAGTGCATGGTACGCACCTGGCACGGCCGCTGCACAAATGGTGGAAGCCATCGTCCGCGACCAGAAACGCATTTTCCCATGCTGCGTACTGCTCAATGGCGAGTACGGCCTCAACGGCATCTACATGGGTGCCCCGGTGGTGCTGGGCCGCAAGGGTGTGGAGCGCATCATCGAGCTACAGCTGAATGCCGAAGAGATGGAATTGGTCAACGCCAGTGCCAAGGCCGTGAAAGAAGTGATGGATGTACTGGACAACATGAACAAGGGCGTTACCGCCTGATCGGCCGTTACATCCCACATAGTATGGAACAGAAAGAGGCGCCCCACAAGGCGCCTCTTCCTGTTCGGTCATGTGTTGGTCAACGCGTGTTGCGCAGCACGACCAAACGTTGGGCGGCCGAGGTGCTACCACCTTCCAAGCGTACGAGGTACATCCCTGGCGGAAGGCCCTGCGTTGGTACCCAAGTGCGTTCATGCTCAGCACGCAGCTTAAGCACTTCCTGGCCCAGGCTATTGCGTAGCGTCCAGAAGCTGCCAGGCAATGGCATTTGCGAAAGCACGAGTTCCACCTGGTCGCTAGTTGGGTTGGGCTGCATGCTGAAATCCCGACTTGTTGCCAGTTGGTTCAAGCCTACACCGCTCACCTCGTCGCTACGCCAGAATGTGAGCCCGCCGCGGTAGTTGCCTATGATCAGGTCCAGCACACCATCGCCCGTGAAGTCGTTCAGGCAAAGCCCGGTGCGCATGCCTTCGCGTACGCCCAGGAAGGTGCTGTCCAATAGGGTCCAGGTACCATCCAGGTTGTTGTCGATGTCGCCGTAGTGGTACAGCCAACCTACTTCGGAGCCCAAGAGCATTTCACGCTCGCCATCGGCGTTGTTGAACAGGAAGGGCACCGAGTGTCCGGTTATGTTCCACCATTCGGAGGTGTTCACTCCCCCAAGTACTTCGCTCACCAAGGTCCAGACCGGAACAGCGGTGGTGCCCGTGTTCCGATAGTGGTTCAAGTTGCCGTTGCGCTCTCCAATGATCAGGTCCAACAATCCATCGCCATCCAGGTCCACCAATTGGGGTGTGGCGTACTGTCCAACATCCAGCGGCGAGCCGGTTGCATCCGGCAAATTTGGCTGCACCAATTGGAACTGGGCCAATGGTCCGGTCGCGGTATTCCGGAAGAAGTGAAGGCCTCCCTGCAGGTCGCCCACAAGCATGTCCTGATCACCATCACCGTCAAGGTCGCCGAATGCCGGGTACATGGCCTGGCCGATACCGCTGGTGGAAAGGTTCATATAATCGTCCGTTACCAGATCGAAGGCCGGGGCGATGGCTGTTCCCGTATTGCGCAGCAGGGCCACCTTGCTCAAGTAAGGGCCGTTGGTCTGGAAATATCCCCCGTTGGCCACTAGCAGATCCATGAGTCCATCGCCATCATGGTCGAATGGAACCGGGTAGGCTCCTTCGCCGAAGTCCAGCATACGGTCCTGGAAGAGATCGTTCTGCTGAAGCTTGAAAAGTGGGTTGTCGTCAGTGCCGGTATTGCGGTAGTACCACATGCTCTGCGCGTTCTGCGCGAGGGATTGGGCGTTCGGACTTACCACAAGGTCCCGTATGCCGTCGCCATCAATGTCCAGGTGGAAACTGGCTGGGAACAGAGCAAGGTCGACGGGCACATCATCGCTTGGGAAGAGCGTGTCCGCTTCTACTATTTGAGCAAGGTCCACGGTGCCTCCATTGTACAAGGCCACCACATTGTTGAACCCAATGTCGCCGAGCAGCAGGTCCATCACCCCATCACCGTTCAAGTCCAAGGAGGTTACAGCACTGCCGGAGTGGGTTCGTTCGTCGTTCTTGGCTGTACCCTCCGGATCCGTCCCTGGACCCGTTCCGATCTCCGGGTTGGGCACGTTGAAGGTACAAGGCGCATCAAGGGCGACGGAGTTGGTGCTGAAGTTCTCCGAGAAGAAGCCCCAGCAGCGATTGCGCACCTCGTATTTCAGACTGTCGCAGGAACCATAGGTCTCCAGGCTGAGGTTCTTGTGGTATTCCACATAAGTACCCAGCAAGCTGAAGGTGATGATGTCCAGATCTCCATCGCCGTCCATATCGGCGATCGAAGGAATGTCGACCTGGGAGACGAAAAGGTTGGTCACTACGGAAGTGCCACCTGTTGAAATGTAGTCGGACCTGGTCTGGATGGTGATCAGTTCGAATGCAAGGTCGGCACCATCGCTGACGTTGCGGTATACCGCGAAGCCTGCTTGTGAGTAAGTGAAGATGTCCGCACGGCCGTCGCAATCGTAATCCCTTAGCAAGGCCCACCCATATAATTCGGAGAGTGGCCACACCCGATCATAGTCCCGGGTAATGCGGTATGCACCCGGCCCACCACTGCCGTCGTTGATCAAGGTCGTGAAGGTGTTGCCACTTCGGTCGAACAGGAAGAGGTCATCAAGTCCATCGCCGTTGAGGTCGATCGGGCTGACCTGCACGAAATTCAGGCCTCCAGCGAAGCCGAGGTCCAAAGTGTTGCCGCTTTCTGTCACCGGAATATTGCCATCGTAGAACAGGTCCCACTGGGCCTGGGTGGAGCACGGAAGCGCAAGGATCAACGCTGCCAACGCCATTCGTACTGATACTAAGCGTTCCCGTAGGTTTCTCATGGATGTGTGAACGGATGGACAGGCCCTTTTGTTGAGGATGAGGGGCATTGCTCAAAGGTATGCACACCGCGCCGACCGGAGGGGGCATTCGGGCCGCTTCCTGAAGGTCCCTTTCCTGCCGTCCACATATCCCCGCGCTGCATAGGGTAACAAAGCTATATTTGCCGCCTCTTTTAAGAAAACCCATCGGTCATGCAGAACAGAGGCGCGCTTTGGATATTCACTATCCTCCTGGCGCTTGCGTGTGTTTATCAGTTGTCCTTCTCGTTCTTCACAGGCCGTATCGAGCGCCAGGCTAGGGCCGAAGCGGAGCTCCGGGCCGATTCCATCATGCAGGCTTCTCCTGGTGCCTCCATCGATCGTGAAGCCTTGATCATAGTGAACGAGAACGCCATATTGCGTTCACGGGGCGAAGAGCAGGTATACCCCTTGCTGGGCTACACCTACAACGAAAGCAAGGAGAAGGAGATCAACCTGGGTCTTGACCTCAAGGGCGGTATGGCCGTCACCTTGGAGGTGAGCATTCCCGAGTTGGTGGTGAACCTGAGCGAGAACAACGAAGACCCTGCGTTCAATACGGCGATCGCCAAAGCGCGTGAACGTGCCAGGACCAGTGACACCGATTTCATCACCCTGTTCGGCGAGGAGTACGGTAAGATCGAAGGGCGCGGTCCCCTTTCAGCCATCTTCTACACTCCGGATCGCAAGGATATGTTCGATCGTGAAGGTGATGATGCGGCCTACCTGGATGCCCTTCGCAGAGAGGCTGAAGCGGCCCTGAACAACACCGAACAGATCCTGCGGACCCGTATCGACAAGTTCGGTGTGGCCCAACCCAGTATCCAGAAACAGCAATTCAGCGGACGCATCCAGATCGAGCTTCCCGGTGTGAAGGACAAGGAACGTGTGCGTAAGGTTTTGCAAAGCACCGCCAATCTTGAGTTCTGGGAAACCTATGACAACAGCGAGATCGGTCCGATCCTGGACCAGACCAACACTGCCCTGAGCGCCATCCTATACCCCGATCTGGCCCAAGCGGACACCACAGTTTCACCAGTGGATACCACTGCGGTGGACAACACTGATGCGGCAACTGCGGATACAGTTGCAGATACCACGCTTGCTGATACCAGCCTTGCGGATACGGCCGCCGTTACCGACGTAGCGGAAACGGATACCGTGGACGCCGAGAAGCGTGTGCCGCTTTCCATCAAGCTGCGCCCCATGTTCGACCCCCAACGCGGATGGTTGCGTGGCTCCAGTGTAGGTCGTGCCGATGTGAAGGATACCGCAGCGGTCAACAGTATGCTGGCCATGGATGTGGTGCGTAAGGCCCTTCCCATGGACGTGAAGCTCGCTTGGGCCGCTAAACCCGAGGCAGTGGAATTCAATGACGGTGCCAAGGGACTTTTGTTGGATCTGCACGCGTTGCGCATTCCTCGCGGAGGTAAGCCGAAGTTGGACGGTAGCTCCATTGTGAACGCCGCACAAGACTTCAACATGAAGGGTGAGGTGGAGGTGACCATGCAGATGAATGCCGAAGGCGCTCAGATCTGGAAGGTGATGACCGGCGATAACATCGGTAAGACGGTGGCGATCGTGTTGGACGAGATGGTGTACAGCGCACCCACGGTGCAGTCGGAGATCGCCGGTGGCCGCTCCAGCATCACCCTGGGCATGGGCGACCTGAACCGCCAGATCCAAGAGGCCGATGACCTGGCCAACATCCTCAAGGCAGGTGCTTTGCCAGCGCCGGCCCGCATCATCGATGAGACCGTGGTAGGTCCTTCGCTTGGTGGCGAGAACATCAAGTGGGGTATGATCTCCTTCGCCATTGCACTGTTGCTGGTCATGATCTACATGGTGCTGTACTACAGCCATGCAGGATGGGTGGCCGACTTGGCGCTCCTCGTCAACCTTTTCGTGCTCATCGGTACACTCGCCTCCTTGCAGGCAGCTCTTACCCTGCCCGGCATCGCCGGTATCGTGCTCACCATGGGTATCGCTGTTGATGCCAACGTGCTCGTCTTCGAACGGATCCGTGAGGAATTGCGTGGAGGCAAGATGATGAAGTCCGCGGTGGACCTTGGTTACAAGGGAGCCTTCTCGGCCATCATCGACTCCAACGTTACAACGCTCATCACAGCGGTCATCCTTTACATGTTCGGTTCCGGTCCGGTGAAAGGCTTCGCCACCACCTTGGGTCTCGGTATCCTTACTTCGCTCTTTACCGCACTGTTCCTCAGCCGCCTGATCATCACCAGCCGCTTGGAGAAGGGCAAGTCCTTCAGTGTGTGGGCCGGATGGAGCATGGACGTGTTCGCCAATGCGAACTATGACTTCATGTCCAAGCGCAAACTCTACTATGCGTTCAGTGGTGTTGTCATCGCTGCTGGCATGGTTTCCATGTTCACCAACAGTTTCAACTGGGGGGTGGACTTCACAGGTGGCCGTACGTATGTCGTGAAGTTCGAGAACGATGTGCGTGTGGATGATGTTCGCGAAGCACTGCTTCCCCGTTTTGTGGACAATGACGGAGTGCAGAATACGGCCAACGTGAAGACCTATGGTGGTGCGCGCCAAGTGAAGGTCACGACCAACTACTTGGTCGACGAAAGCGGCACCGAGGTGGATAAGCTTGTAGAAGGACGCCTCACCGAAGGCTTGGCCGGATTGAACAACGGCTACGAGATCACGGAGTCGCGTAAGGTGGATGCTTCCATCAGCGAGACGATCAAGGTCTCGGCGCTCACCGCGCTCTCCTTGGCCTTGCTGTTCATCTTCATCTATATCGCCATACGTTTCCGCAACTGGCAGTATGGTGTGGGTGGCTTGATCTCCCTGCTGCACGATGCGCTCATCGTGTTGGGTCTTTACTCGCTGTTGTACAAGGTCATGCCCTTCTCCATGGAGATCGATGAGGCCTTCATTGCCGCTATCCTCACCGTTATCGGTTACTCCATCAACGACACCGTGGTGGTATTCGACCGCATTCGGGAATACTTGGTGGACCACAAACGCGAGTCCCATGAAATGGTCATCAACAAGGCCATCAACTCCACGTTGGGCCGTACCATGAACACCTCGCTCACAACCTTGCTGGTGTTGCTCGTCATCTTCATCCTTGGAGGTGTCGCCATCAAGGGTTTCATTTTCGCCCTGCTCATAGGCATCTTGGTGGGTACTTACTCCTCGGTGTTCATTGCCAGTGCGGTCGTGGTTGATCTGCTGAAAGGCAAGGAAAAGCGCGACGGCCGCGCCTGATAGAGCCTTTGTATCAAGAGGCCCCGTTCTTCCGTCATCCGGAAGTACGGGGCTTCCTACTTTTGACCCTCCATGTCCTTTCCGCTCCTTTTCGATATCAGTGGCGGCGAGCTGATCGTCATTCTGCTCTTCATTCTGCTGTTCTTCGGCAGTAAGGGCATACCCGACATCGCCCGCACGCTTGGCCGCACCATGCGTCAGGTTCGTGATGCCAGCAACGAGGTGCAGCGTGAGATACACCGTGGGGCGCAGGATGTGCGCCGCACCATGGAAGAGCAGCGTAGGGCGGTATTGGATGAAACACCTCCCACGCCCCCTTCGGTTCCACCTGTGTC
>JBBEDG010000190.1:0-11760 GCA_040881405.1 Flavobacteriales bacterium
GATCCTGCCGTGAACGACTACACCTACGGCGACACCAACAACGATGCGCTTTCGCAGCCACATGGTATAGGCTTCGTGTGGGCCAGCATGCTGTGGGACATGACCTGGGCCTTGATCGACCAGTACGGCTATGACCCGAACCTGTACACCGGCGATGGGGGCAACAACCTTGCGATCCAGCTGATGATGGACGGCTTGAAACTACAGGCCTGCAACCCCGGATTCGTTGATGGGCGCGATGGTATCCTGCTCGCCGATCAGCTGCTGACCGGTGGGCAGAATGAATGCCTGCTCTGGAATGTCTTCGCACAACGCGGTCTTGGCTTCAGCGCCTCGCAGGGCAGCCCCGACAGCCGTTTCGACCAGGACGAAGCCTTCGACCTGCCGGTTCAGTGCCTGGGCGTGGGGCTTGCGGAAACACCAGCTCTGGCCGACTTCCAGCTCATGCCCAACCCTGCAACGGGTGAAGTGACGCTCGCGTTGTCCAACGCTTCCGCGGATGCTGGTACCGTGCGGATCCTTGGCACCGATGGACGCCTCGTTCGCAGCGTACCCATGCCAGCGGGAACCACCCGCGCCACGTTGGACCTTGGCGGTTTGGCACCTGCACTTTACGTGGTGGAACTCACCATCGGTGGTGCTGTGCTGAAGGAGCGATTGGTGGTGCAATAGAAGCTTTCACCGTGTGCGATCGCGGTACCTCGTCCATTGGCCGTGATTGTGGATACCCACCCCCGCATTCAAGGGATGGGCGGGCCATGCCCTACACGGACGGGCTCTGCGGCTTCAGGGTATGGCCGACCTTCGTGTTGCCATGAGCAATAAGGCCATCAAGCTTAAAGCTGAGGAGCACCTGAGTTACGGTCTGCCCAAGCAGCACGCCTACGGACTGTTGATGGCCGAGTTCCCCGAGGCCAAGCCGAAGAAGGTGGCTGAGGTGCTGCGCTACATGCCCACCTTGCAAGCTCGAGAGCGTTTTCGGAGTCTGCATTTCGCACTCTTGGGTATCATACTTGCATCAGCTGCGTTGCGCGTGTTGCCGCCTATCCTCCAGGGCACGATACGCATGGACCAAGCGACATCCTACCTGAGCTTGGTGCCCATCGCCACATTGCTCGTGGGCTACAGCATCTACCGATGGCAAGGGCAGGTGTTCGAATGGGTGGGTTGGGTCAATGTTCTGGGCGTGGCCGGCGTATTGAAGGGCATTCCGGCCTTTCTGAATGGCGGGGGAAATTTGGAGGACACGAGTCAGAGCATGCTGTCGTTCACTATCGGTGCCTTGATGCTATACCTGACCTACAAGGTCTTCGCTAAGCCGAAGGTGGAGCAGGATCCGATGGGGCAGGGAACGAAGCGGTATGTGTTCGCGGAGGAAGGGATGGTGTAGTCGGTTCCGCACAACGGTCCGGGTCCGCACCTCTAGTGTCGCTACCTCCCCATATCGGGATAGATCGGTGCACAGGGTAACCCTCCTGTGTGTTCGCCCAAGGCAGCTACCACAGCATTCCCCAGTACCCAAGAAGCCCGATCATCGGAAGGTATAACAGCGCATTCCCCCACAGTGCCCTTCGCGTGTTGCTTTCGCGGTAGCGAAGGACCAGCATTGCTGCCACCAGCACGATCAGCAGCAAGGGCAACCAGACCAATGCTTTGTGTGTACTTCCCAAGCCGAAGTAGTACACAGGCTCCTGCATCAGCAGCACGCCGATCAAGCCGATCACTGTGGCACTGGCGAGACCGGATAGGAGGGGCGTGATCATTGCGCCACTGTTGCGACCGCGCAACCTGGCCACTCCGCGTACGATGAGTTGCACCAAATTGATGGCACCCATGATCCCCGCCAACGCGGCCAGTGCGAACATGGCCCAGAACAACCATCGCTGGTGGAAGGGCGTTATGTAGTTCCTTAATCGTTCATACTCCGGCCGCGCGCCGAAAAGCGAGGCCATGTCCACACTGCGATCGCCCTTGGCAAGTTCCTCTTTCAGGTCGAAGGTGACGCGCTCGCTGAGGTCGTGGTAGAAGTAGAGGTGCGCCTGGGCTTCCTGCGGATCGAACAGCACGCTGAACAAGGTGCCTTCGCCCATCTTCGGGCGGCAAACGGTCATGGTGGAGAGCACCTCTTCCCCACCCGCCAGCGATGCGCCGCTGCCGCTCATCAGCAGTTGGCGACCGTCCTGCAAGCGCGGAATGGGGATGGTGGCGGGATCACTGCACGTACTCATGCGCCAGTTGCTCAATGCGTACCAAGGGTCGTTGCCGGTGAATAGCGTATCAGGCTCCAGCACCAAGTAGCCGCCGGCGGCATCGGCGAAGAAGAGCATACCCACCACCGGCCCGGTGTCCACCGTGCGCAGGTACGCCTCCACTTCCTGCACAGTGGCGCAGGTGCGCATGATGTGAAGGAGCGCATCGTTGGTCTCCACGCTGGGCATTCCACTGCGCCGCTTCACCCTTCCGGGCCCAACTACCAGACCATCGAATACCAGCCCGGCCTCGTTCATGCCCAGCTGGTCGCTCATGGCACGCATGGGGTGGCCGTTGAAGTGCGCGAAGTAGATGGATCCGTAACCACCATCGCGTCCCTGCTCGAATCGCACATTGGCGTTGATGCTCCAAGCATCCTCGTTGTTGCCGATGAAGGTGCGGCCATCAAGGGTCTGCTTGAAAACGGTGCATGCCTTGGCCGGAACATGCGAGAGCAGAATGACCAGGGCTAGGAGAAGACGCATGCTCGGTGAATGCCTTAGCGATGTAAAGTAACGAGCAGCGTGGGGATCACTCCTTAACCCACATCGCGCCCAGCATTCCGCATTGTGCATCGCGCACGGCGATCCGGTGGGGAGGAAGACCTCCATCGCCAGAACGGAGGATCCATCACAATTTTTCGTGCAAGCAGAGCCGGACTTTGTGTTAGCCGGGTCCTTTCTAACTCCGGTACTTTGCAGGAATTCCAAAGAACGTGTCCAGCGAGATCCATCATATCCGATCCATCAGCGAATTACACTCACTGAGCGGCTTGGATCGGCCCACACATCCGTTGATCTCGGTGGTCGACGTGAGTAAGTTGGAGGTCGGTCCTGAATGGGTGGGGAAGAAACTGCGGATGGACCTCTACTCGGTCGCCATGAAGGATGCGAGTTGCGGGATCGACTACGGGCGCAATACCTACGATTTCAATGAAGGGGTCTTGATCTTCACCGCGCCGGACCAGGTTACTTCCGCGAACAAGGAACAGAAGTTGGGATCCATCAACGGCTGGATGATCTTCTTCCACCCGGACCTGATCAGGAATACCACGTTGGGCAAGCACATGGACGACTATGGCTTCTTCTCCTATGATGTGAACGAAGCACTCCATTTGTCCGATGCCGAGCAGAATACCTTGAACGATTGTGTGGAGCTGATCCGCGCCGAGATCGGAGCGCGGATCGATGGCCACAGTCAACGGGTCATCGTGAGCACGATCGAGTTGCTCTTGAACTACAGCCAGCGCTATTACGAGCGGCAGTTCCACACGCGCAGCGCGAAGCACACCGATGTGGTGAGTCGCTTCGAAGCCTTGTTGAAGGACTATTACAGGCAAGGGGAATTCACCGAGAAGGGTATGCCCACGATCGAGTTCTTCGCAGAAGCCGTGCACCTATCACCCAACTACTTGAGCGATCTTTTGAAGAAGGAAACAGGGATGTCCGCCAAGGACAACATCAATCACTTCGTGGTGGAGAAAGCAAAGGACCTCCTGCTCGGCGAGGATGATCCGATCAGCGGGGTGGCCTACCAATTGGGCTTCAACTATCCGCATTACTTCAGTCGGTTGTTCAAGGCCAGAACGGGTATGACACCCAACGAATACCGAAGTAGATCAAAGCTGAACTGATGGGGTATGGACGTTTCAAGTGAAGGGATCCGTGTTCGACCTTCCGGAATAGGTGTTCATTGCAATTGATCTGCCGAAGGACCTTTGCCGCATACAACAAAGCACAACGAGGATGACCACGATAGATAGAACGAAGCCGGTATTGGTGACAGGTGCCAACGGGTATGTGGCCAGTTGGTTGGTGAAGCGCTTGTTGGACGATGGGCTCACCGTGCATGCTGCGGTGCGCAATCCGAAGGACGATAAGAAGATCGCGCACTTGAAGAAAGCGGCGGCTACCTCGAAAGGGCAGATCAAATTCTTCGCAAGTGATCTGCTCACACCCGGATCCTACAAAGAGGCGATGGAAGGCTGCGAATTGGTGTACCACACCGCATCGCCGTTCACGTCGGATGTGAAGGACGCGCAGAAGGAACTGATCGACCCGGCGGTGAACGGAACGGCGAATGTGTTGAACTCTGCCAACGCCGTCAGCTCCGTGAAGCGTGTGGTGGTGACCAGCAGCTGTGCAGCGATCTATACCGATGCCATTGATACTGTGAATGCACCGGGAGGACGGCTCACCGAAGAGATCTGGAACACCACGGCTTCGCTGGAGTACCAGCCATACTCCTATTCGAAGACCCTAGCGGAGATGAAAGCGTGGGAGATCGAGAAGTCGCAAGATCGCTGGGACCTCGTTACGGTGAACATGTCCTTGGTATTGGGTCCTGCCTTGAACCCCGGGAACACCACTTCGGAAAGCATCAACATCCTCAAAATGCTCGGGGGTGGCGAAATGAAGATGGGTGCACCGAAGATCGGTATCGGTCTGGTGGATGTCCGCGATGTGGCCGAGGCACACTTCAAAGCGGGATATACGCCAAGTGCGAAAGGAAGATACATCACTTCAGCACATGCAACGGACTTCTTGGAAATGGGAACCGTGCTGCTGCCCAAATATGGCGACAGGTTCCCGCTGCCGAAGAAGGCTTTGCCGAAATGGCTGCTGATGGTCGTGGGGCCGTTCACGAACAAGCTTTTCACCCGATCCTTCATCCGCAAGAACGTGGATGTACCATGGAATGCGGACAATTCGAAAATCAAGAAGGAACTGGGCATGAGCTTCCGGCCGATGAAGGAGACCATGGAGGATTCCTTCCAGAACCTGATCGATGAGGGTATATTGAACGCGAAATGATAGAGCAGGTGACCAAGTGGGCCAATGGCGATGTGGCCCAAGGAAAAGTGATGCTGTTTGTGGGTGCGATCGTGCTCGTAGCAGCCATCCTCGCATGGAAGAACGGCGGCGAAATGCTCCGTGGCATGCTGATCCCGTTGGGCTTGATCGTGTTTATCAACGTGGGCTATGGTGGTTTCATGCAACGTCAACGTCCAGGCATCGTCAAGCAGGTGAGCGAGCGATATGCCGTTGATCCTGTCTCCGCACAGGCCGACGAAGTCGCTAGGATCGAGAAGGACTGCAGGACATACGCGATGATGAATTTCATCTGGAGTGCCTTCTTCATTGTGGGGATCACATTGGTCTTCATGGCCGGTGCGAATACATGGAAAGGACTTGGCCTTGGGTTCATCGTACTGAGCGCTGCTGGTTTCGTCCTCGACAATTTCCTGCACGAACGTGCAGAGGTCTATCTGAAAGCCATCGCATGAAGCAGAACTGGTTGAAGCGGAAGCGTACGTATTTGTTGGGTGCCCCCGTGTTGCTGTTCGTTACAGGCGGCATCTTCATCAACAGCAGTTCGGAATTCGGGGGAACCCACAGTACCATGGACAAGCAGCGCTACGCCGCATCGGCGAACTACGGTACTGGCAAGTTCCGGAACATCCTGCCCACCAACTTGGACATGTCCGCGCGGGACATTGCGACGACCCTCTACGACTTCATTGCTGGCGGTGAGAACCTGGCGCCGAAGGGCAAGATCCCTATCCTGCATCCGGACACCGCGTTGATCGCGTCGCCACCAGAAGCTGCGGGCTTGGTATGGTTCGGACATTCGGCCTTCCTGTTGCAGATGGACGGCAAGAACGTCCTCATCGACCCCATGTTCGGATCGGTGCCAGCGCCACATCCGTGGTTGGGTCGCGCGCGTTTCACGGATGGCCTGCCTCTGGAGATCGCGCAGCTACCGATGATCGATGCCATGCTGATCTCGCATGACCACTACGATCATTTGGACTATGGCTCCATCAAGGCATTGAACGCGAAGACCAAGGAATTCTACGTTCCGCTTGGCGTGGGCGCGCACCTGCGTTCATGGGGCATCGAGGAATCGCGCATCCACGAATTGGATTGGTGGGACGAGGCCGATCTCGGCAGCCTACACTTCGCTTTCGCCCCAGCGCGTCACTTCTCCGGTCGTGGACTCACGGATCGCTTCGCCACCCTTTGGGGCTCGTGGATCATCCACGGCAAGCAGGACAGCATCTACTTCAGTGGTGACAGCGGCTACGGTCCGCACTTTGCAGAGATCGGTGCCAAGTACGGTCCCTTCGATTTCGCCATGATGGAGTGCGGGCAGTACAACGAGAAGTGGCCCTTGATCCACATGATGCCTGAGGAGACCGCACAAGCGGCAGTGGACCTCGGTGCCAAGGCCATGATGCCGATCCACTGGGGCACTTTCGTACTGGCCATGCACAGCTGGACGGATCCGGTGGAACGCGTGACGAAGCGAGCGGAAGAGTTGGGCATGCCGGTGATCACCCCACGCATCGGTGCCGTCATCACCTTGGATGCGCTGGCGACGCATCGAGAGAATTGGTGGGCGGACCTCTGAGAGAACACACCTACCGACCAAGACCCGCAAACACAAACACCAGATCCCTACCATGGAACTCATTCAACACACGATCGCCTGGTGCAAAGGCGAGATATTCGAAGGGCGCATCGTCCTGTTCGTCGGCCTGCTAGTGGCCCTGGCGGCTTTTGGCTTCTGGAAGTTCGGCGAGACGCCCTATGCCCGAGCCGCCGTGCTGCCAGTGGCGGTGCTCGCTGCCCTGATGATGGTCGCGGGCGCCTCCATGAGCGTGAACAACACCAGGCGCATCCAGGCCTATACCGAGGCCCACACCGCCGACCCGCACGCCTTTGCGCAGGCGGAGCGGGAGCGTACCGATGACTTCATCGCTTGGTATCCGCGCACCCGCTGGATCTTTCTGGGCGTGGCGCTTGTGGGGATGCTGCTGATGACGTACGGATCGCCGTTGTGGCGGTCGATCGGCATGGTGTTGATCGGTGGAGCACTTGGCGTCTACGTCATCGACCACTTCAGCGAGGAGCGTGCGCTGGTCTACCACGGGCACATTTTGAAGGCATTGAAGTAGCGGTCACTCCTTTACCCATGTGGCGCTCATCATCGCTCCCTGCTCATCGCACGGTGATGCAGTATAGTCAGGCAGGCAATGCTTCCGTGTTGATCAAAGGCCGTTCATTGGCAGTGCGCTGTTTTGCACCATACGGCCGGTGGCATCCAATAGGGTGATGGTGTGTGGGCCGCGTGGAAGCGACCCTTCGACTTCGCCATGATGGAGTGCCGGCAGTACAACGAGAAGTAGCCTTTGATCCACATGTTGCGCGAAGAGACCGCACAATCGGCAGAAGACCTTGGCGCCAAAGTCATGATGCCGAACCACTGGGGCACCATCGTACTGGCCATGCACAGCTGGACCGATCCGGTGGAACGCGTGACGAAGCGTGCGGATGAATTCGGTATGCCGGTGATAACACCACGCATCGGTGATGTGGTCGCCTTGGATATGCTGGCGACTTTCAAGGAGCGGTGGTGGCTTATACCATGAGTTGAAGTGACCGGTCGGATCACTCCTTCACCCACCGCCCTGTTGCGATCGATATGCCGTGCCGATCGATCAGCTGATAGCTGATGAGACCTGGCGCAAGCGTGGAAGCATCCAAGGAATGGAGTTGTGTGATGATGCGCGCTTGCTGCACTTGGCGTCCGTTCGCGTCGAAAAGCAAGAGTGCACCGGGCTCGGAGGATGTGATGTGCAGGATATCGGTTGCCGGTGAAGGGTAGACCTTAGTATTCGACCGACCCAACTGTTCATCCATACCGACCGTGCCGGTGAAGGCGAGGTCATCCACCTTCACGAAGCTTCCGGCGATCGGGGCGCTGAAGTTGATACTGGAGACGATCTGGATGTAGGCGGTATCGGGTATATCGGGACTCAAGTAGCTGAGTTGCACAGCGAAAGACTGCCATGTGGAGAGGTTTCCGGTGACTTCCATTGCACCCCAAGCTATCCCGTCCGAGCTTTGCGTGCTGCTGTTCCATTTGCTCAGGGCCAATTGTATTTGCGATGTATCATTCGGTTGAATGCCATACTGCCACTGGCCGGTGAGCATGGCGGGGCGCGCTGTGTATGGGAACCCGGCATTGGAGCCGGACGTGCCTGCGGAGATCCAGCCTTGGATGGTAGGGCCGAGCGGTACTGAAACTGTTGTTATTACGGCGTGATATGCCCCCACCGCACCGGGTGAGCCCTGCTCCACGGTAATAGCTGGCCAGCCGCCGGGGGTGACCACATCGTTGTACGTGAGCCAGCCTACCGGATCAAGGTATCCACCTTGGTCCAACCAGTTCTCGAAACCAGCGTTGGGGATCTGGGCGGAGTCCATCAATGGCAACAGTGCCAGTAGGACGAGGGTGGCGCGTATGTTCAACGAATGGAAGCCGGAGAAGGCCTACTAACTCCCGGCGCGAACATCCACGCCTCCTCGTTGTTTAGAAGCGTTCTCCTCCCCCTTGCCCCACTTCCCAATACACATGATCCAGCGTTGCACCGGTGTACTGTTGTTGGTCCTCTCCATGGCGTTGACCGTGGGCGAAGCCACTGCCCAAAGCGGCCGCGTCACCTTGAGCGGTACGGTGCGCGACAGCACCAGCGGTGAAGAGTTGATCGGGGCTGGCGTTATACTGCGCGGTCCGACCGAAGCCGGAGCATCGTGCAACGAGTACGGCTTCTACTCCATCAGCGTGCCCCCCGGCACTTACTCTGTGCAATTCAGTTATGTGGGGTACTCCAAGATCGAGCGTACGATCAAGCTGAATGCCTCGACGAAGTTGGATGTCCGCTTGAAGCCGAATGTCGAACTGAAGGAATTCGTGGTCGTGGGAGAGAGCGATAAGACCAGGCCTATCAATAGGCCGGACATCGGTGTGGAGCGCTTCGACATAAAGACCATCGAGAAGCTGCCCGTGATCTTCGGAGAACGGGACGTGTTGAAGGCGCTGCAATTGTTGCCTGGCGTAAAGAGCGGTGGGGATGGTAGCGCAGGCTTGTTCGTGCGCGGCGGAGCCAGCGATCAGAACCTTATCCTGTTCGACGAAGCACCGGTTTACAACCCGAACCACTTGCTTGGCTTCTTCAGTACGTTCAACGCGCAGGCCGTCAAGGATGTGCAGTTGTACAAGGGCAGCATTCCGGCCGAATATGGCGGACGCCTGTCCTCGGTATTGGACATTCGACTGAAGGAGGGCAACGACCAGCGGGTGAAGTTCAGCGGCGGTGTGGGACTGATCAGTACGAACCTGATGGTGGAAGGACCAATCAAAAAGGACAAAGCCTCCTTCCTCATCGCTGGGCGCCGCACGTACGCGGATCTTTTCCTCAAGCTCTCTCCGGATGAGTCCACCAGTAGCAGTAAGATCTATTTCTACGACCTCAACACCAAGGTCAATTGGGATGTGGGCGAGAAGGATAAGCTCTTTTTGAGCGGCTATTTCGGACGCGATCGTTTGGGCATCGGCGAGGCCTTCGGTCTGGACTTCGGGAACCTCACAGGCACCTTGCGCTGGAACCATATCTATGGCCCCCGCTGGTTCTCCAACACATCGTTGATCTACTCCGACTACAGGTACCAGATCGGGATCAAGAGCGGCGATGCGGATTTCAACGTCAGGAGTGGCGTGCGCGACGTGAATCTGTCGCATGAGCTTAGCTACTACCAGAAGCCAGGCTCACGGTTCCGTTTTGGGATCAACTCCATCCACCACACCGTTACACCCGGTGAGATCACCTCGACTGGAACAGGCATCAACGATGTGACGATCCAGGACCGGTACGGCTGGGAGAATAGTTTGTATACCTCGTGGGACAAGACGATCACCGATAAGCTTACCATGGCTGTGGGCTTACGCTTGTCGGTCTACAACGTGCTCGGGCCCGGCGACTTCTTCAACTTTGATGGGGAGGGCAACGTGACCGACACCGTCACCTACGCCTTCGGTACAACGCCGTTCACTTATGTGAATCTGGAGCCACGCACGTCCTTCAGCTACATGGTTGGGAAGAACACTTCCTTGAAGGCCGCCCACACGCGCACCACTCAGCACGTACACCTGCTAAGCACGAGCGCGGGCAACAACCCAACGGACAAGTGGATCACGAACACGAACAACATCCTGCCGGAGATCGGTGATCAGGTCTCCACCGGCTGGTTCCACGACATCGTGAGCGACGACAACACCATTCAGCTCAGTGTGGAGGCCTACTACAAATGGCTGCAGAACCAGATCGACTACCGCAACGGCACCGATCTGCAGGCGAATGATCTGGTAGAGGGTGATCTGCTCTTCGGCAAAGGCCGAGCCTACGGCGTGGAATTCCTGGTGCGCAAGAATACGGGCCGCTTCACGGGCTTTGTGGGGTACACCCTGAGCCGCACAGAGCGCTCCATCGAAGGCATTGACGATGGTGCCTGGTATGCTGCACGGCAGGATCGCACCCACGATATCTCCATCGTCACCATGTACCAGGTATCCAAGCGTGTGGACGTCTCGTCACTTTGGACTTACCAGACCGGTAACGCTGTGACCGTTCCTTCCGGCAAGTACGAGCTGGATGGTGTTGTCTACTTCGCATACAGTGCCCGCAACAGTAGTCGCTTTCCTGCCTACCACCGCTTGGACCTTTCACTTGTCCTGAAGAAGCGGCCCGAGGCGAAGTTTGAAGGAAGCTGGGCCTTCTCGCTATACAACGCCTATGGCCGCATGAACGCCTTTAGCGTGGCGTTCGAGACCGATCCCGACGATCCGAACCGCACACGCACCTTGCAAACAAGCCTTTTCCGCTGGGTACCTTCGGTCACTTACAACTTTACCTTCTAACCATCATGCGTGCCGCCCTACACAACCTGCTCCTGGCTGTCGCCGCGCTTAGTCTGGCATCGTGTACGAAAGAGATCGTGTTGGAATACGACGAAGCCGACTCGCGCTTGGTGATCGAAGGCGTGGTGACCCCAGGCAATGGTCCGCACGAAGTGCGCATCAGTCGTTCCGTCAACTTCACAGAGCCCAACGGGTTCCCAGCTGTTGAAGATGCTACAGTGACCATTACCGACGACCAAGGCGTTAATGATGTCCTGGTGCATGAGGGCGGCGGTGTGTATCGAAGCACTGGCCTGCTCAATGGCGTACCAGGCCATACTTACACCCTCAACGTTACTGCGGACGGTGAGACCATATCAGGTGCGAGCACCATGCCCTTTCCGGTAACCTTGGACACCTTGGAGATCAATAGCCTAAGCGCATTCGGGAACGCGAACCTGATCGTGGTACCTGTCTACACCGATCCTGCGGAATTCGTGAACTTCTACAGGATCCGTGTGCGCGTGAACGGAACGAAATGGCCAGTCGTGTTCGCGCGCGACGATGCATTGTCCAATGGACAGGTCAATGGGCAGCCCCTGTTCTACAATGATGTACCGCTGTTGCCTGGGGATACGGTGAGCGTGGATCTGCTGGGTATCGACCCCACCATCTTCAGGTATTGGTTCACACTGGAGTCCTTCTGCGGCAGTTGAGGCGTGGCACCTGCCGATCCCACTTCGAACCTGAGCGGGAACGTGCTGGGGT
>JBBEDG010000191.1:0-9475 GCA_040881405.1 Flavobacteriales bacterium
CCATCCTCGGCGCCTTGTCGGGCCATAAGGACCTTGGCATCCATACCGAGATGTGTTCCAATGGGATCATGCCTTTGTTGGAGAATGGCGTGATCACCAACCGCTTCAAGAAGAAACACCAAGGCCGCGTGGTCACCAGTTTCGCGTTGGGCACACGCAAGCTATACGACCTCTTCCACGACAACCCCGAGTTCGCTTTCCTCGATGCGCAGTACGTGAACGACGGCAAGGTGATCCGCGCCAACCCCAAGGTGGTGGCCATAAACAGTGCCATAGAGATGGACCTTACCGGGCAGGTCTGCGCGGACAGTATTGGCACCTGGCAGTGCAGCGGGGTGGGAGGGCAGATGGATTTCATGCGGGGGGCGGCCCTCAGCGAAGGCGGCAAACCCATCATAGCCATGGCCAGTGTAACAGGCAAAGGCGTGAGCAAGATCGTGCCCTTCCTCAAGGAAGGCGCTGGGGTGGTCACCACACGGGCGCACATGCATTGGGTTGTCACCGAATATGGCACTGCCTACCTCTACGGCAAGAACCTACGCCAACGGGCGGAAGCGCTCATTGCCATAGCGCACCCGGATCATCGGGAAACGTTGGAGCGCGCGGCCCGGGAGCGTTTCGGTCATTGATGCCCCTACGAAAAAGCCCCTGCCGGATGGCAAGGGCTTTAGGTTCTGGATAATTGCGTTCTATTCGCTCTCCAGCGTCGCAAGTTCCTGGCTACCGCCGAAAAGCTTCAAGCCGGTCTTGTCCATCTTGAAGCTCTCCACCTTGGTGAGCATTTCCATGATGGCTGTCTCGGTGGGTTGGATGCCTTCGCAGTATTTCTTGGTGGAACCGACACCGAGGAAGTTCAGTGCAGATCCATCCATGGTGTAGGAGCCCATAAGGGCATTGCACCCGCCAAAGCCTTGCACCTGGTCGCCCGCGAGTTGCAGCCAAGGCTGTTCCATGCCTGGAGGCAATCCCAATGGTTCGCCCATCAAGGTCTGCATGATCCATTTCTTATCCTTCAACGTCGCGGCAGTGTCAGCAGCTGCATTGTTGCATTTGTTCGCGCTTAGCACGAGAAGCATGGAAATGGCCAGGGCGAACTGTTTCATGGTCGGGTCTTTTTGATACTAGCTTATGGTCTTCTCGCACCGAGGGTTTGGGAGGAGCACAATGCCACATCGCGGCATCCTCACATCCACCGTTCTCAGTTGTTCAGCATCACCGGCATCACAAGCATCAGAACATCCTCACCCACTTCGCCGGTTTCACCGGGCAGCAGGATGCCTGCGCGGTTCGGGGCACTCATCTCCAGTACCACCTGTTCTGTCTCCAGGTTGTTCAGCATGTCCATCAGGAAGCGGCTGTTGAACCCGATGGTGATCTCTTCCCCATCGTAGGAGCAGGTCAACTTCTCGTTGGCCTCGTTCGCGAAATCCAGGTCCTCTGCACTGATGGTGAGCTGGCTGCCGTTGATGTGAAGGCGCACTTGGTGCGTGGTCTTGTTAGCGAAGATGGCCACACGACGGATCGAACTCAGGAAAGTTGCACGATCGATCGTGAGCTTGTTCGGGTTGGTCTTCGGGATGACGGCCTCGTAGTTCGGGTATTTTCCATCGATGAGGCGACACACCAGCAAGGTCTGGTCGAAGCGGAAGGCCACGTTGTTCTCGTTGAACTCCACGTTCACCTCGCTGTTCGTATTGGACAGCGTATTCTTCAGCAGGTTCAATGGCTTCTTGGGCACAATGAAGCTTGCCGTGCGCGGTGCCTGGATGTCGGTACGCTTGTAGCGCACCAGTTTGTGGGCATCGGTGGCCACGAAGCGCACATCCTCCTCGGTCAGTTCGAAGAAGATCCCGCTCATTACTGGGCGAAGGTCATCGTTGCCGGTGGCGAAGATGGTCTTGTTGATCGCCGTGGCCAGCGTTCCTGCAGGGATCACTAGCGTGGTGGCATCCTCCAGTACGGGGCTCTTCGGGAACTCGCTGCCGTTGAACCCGGTCATCTTGTACTTGCCCTGCTCGCTACTGATCTCCACGCCATGGTGTTTGCCATCGATGCTGAAGGTGAGCGGTTGCTCAGGGAAGGCCTTCAAGGTATCCAGCAGCAAACGCGCGGGAATGGCCACGCTGCCCTTGTCCTTGGCTTCAACGGCAATGGATGCGGTTATAGTGGTCTCCAGGTCACTGGCCGTAAGGGTCAGCTGCTTGTTGTCCACCTCGAACAGGAAGTTGTCCAGGATGGGCAGGGTATTACTGCTGGCGAGGACACCTTGGAGAAGCTGCAGTTGCTTGAGCAGTGAGGTACTGGATACGATGAATTTCATCGGGAGGTAGGGTCGTTTTAAGAAGACGGGCAAAGTTAACCGGGCACCCCGCCGACATCGGCTGTAATTATCAACAGAAAGCCCCCGTTTTCCACATGTTCCGCAGGGCGAAGAGTACCTCTGTCCGTTGTTACGGGGTTAGGGTCTCAGAGCGTTGACTGGTTGTAGCACCCGGTCCCACATTGTGCGCTGCACCACTACCAACAAAGTGTCTTCCACCAGGGCACGCATCCGCACACCGTCGTGCAGTTGGGAAACGGTCTCCTCGCTGCCCAGCTCGCCTTGGTTGGGCATGTACCAGAACTTGACCATCTCGCTGGTGCCGTCGCGGCGGGTAAGGCGAAGCACGTGGTTGGGGGTCAGTGCCAGGATGGAGTCGCGCTCAAGCTTGGTCGGGTTCCGGTCCACATACTCGTAATTCAGTTTCTGGAAGATCAACAGTGAGCCTCGAACCAGCACCGTATCGAACGGTATTGCCTGACCTTGGTGGTCCAACAGGCGTACGGTTTCGTTGCCCAAATGCTCTATGCGGTAGTTCGTCCTGGGTGCATCAGGACGTTCCACTTCAACACTGGCGATATCGTACATCTCTGCAAAGCGGAACACTTCGGAAGAGCGCCAATCGTCCATATTGGCATGGAAGCGGCTGCTCAGCGTGCCGGTGAACCCGCTCATGTTGGTCACGAAGGGTACGTTGCTCCGCCCTACGCCGGGTTTTTCCAACAGCATATAGGTTCCGAAATGATCCTTGGTGCCGTGGCCCACGATCCAGATCTTCTCCGGCTTCTTCCCTCCGGTGTATATCTCCACCTTCTTGCTGGCAGCGCTCATCACCCGTAGCACATTTTCTTCGCCGCTTTTCGGCACAGGGCTCCGCACTTCGATCCGCAGGAAGGTCTTCAGCAGCAGGTCCACGTAAGTCTGCTTCGCGGGATACATCCCGTTGGCGGTCCAAGTGCCGTCCGCTTGTCGGCGAAGATCCACCGAATTACCAGCATGTTCGGCAATGAAGATCCGGTCCACTTTGGCGGTGTCGGGCACCATGAAGTCGCTCATGGGGCCCGCCAAGGTGGTGGTACCGCGTTCGTTGTTGAGCCACCAGGCCAATGCACCCAGTACGACCAGGACAAGGAGCAGAAGGACGCGACGATTCATTCGGTTCGGGTGCTGCGGCGACGGCGGTACAGGTGGTACGCCACGCCTATTAGGATGGATGCAAGGATGGGCCCTGCCGTGTTGAATAGTTGCCAGCCGCCCCTTTCCAGTTCGATGCGCTGCGGATCGAGCTGGCGCAGGGTGATCTCGCGCGAACGGATGCTGATCAGGCTTTGGTCGTCCAGGAGGTAGTTCATGGCATTGGTGATGAGCTCCCGGTTCCCATAGATCTTCGCGTTGGCGTACCGATCGAAGCCCAACATATAGAACATGCCCTTGCTCGCATCCACGCGATTTGCGATCACGTCCCCATCGCTGATCACGATCTGGGCTGTGTTCTTACCCTGTTCGCGATAGCCCACCTCGGGATCGTTGGTGAATTGGGTAGGCAGTCGGTCGGTGAAGGCCGAGGTGAAAGGCCCTTCAAGCAGCACTGCCAAGGGCAGGTACGGCGTGGAGTTCCGCTCGAAGCCCATGTCCATCTCCACGATGTTCAGGCTTACTCGAACGGGATTGCGCATCATGCGGGACGAAGGGGAGGATGTGAGCAGGATGGTCTTGCGGATGTTCTCCGTTGCGATGGTGTCCAAGCTGCTGGCAAAGCGCAGATGTATTGGGTCGATGTTGGTGACGATGGGGTGGGTGCTCTGGGGGATCACAACCGGTTCGAAATACCAGGGGAAACGCTCCAACTTACGCTGGTTGCCGTATGGCTGGGTGTATATCTCGATCGGCGCGCAGCTTTGGTCGATGACCAGGTCCTTATTGATCCGAACACCGTAATGGAACAGCAGATCGTCCAGGTCGGTCGGCATTGGTGTGGCGATGGAGAACTGGTTGCGGCGCAGGCTGTCCAGGTTGGCGTTCATGGCATCCAAGAGCCACAGCACTTTGCCGCCATTCATCACGAACTGATCGATCACATACCGATCGCGCTGGCTGAAGGTGCTGTCGGGTTTGGCCACGATCAATGCATCGTAGTCGTTCACACGGTATTCCACCCCTTCCACTTTGCGGCTCAAGGCATCGAGCTTTTCATCGATCCGCACCTCGCTCACCGTATACTGTTCTTCCAGTGCCTGGGTAATGTCCTGCAGGAACATCGGGTCCAATTCACCATGACCTTCCAAAAAGGCGACATGCCGTTTGCGCAGGGTGGTCACTTGGCGCAGGGCACTCGCGAATTCGTACTCCAAGTTGTTGATGGAGCGGTTCACGATGTCCGCGTCCGGTGTGCGCAACTGCGTTTTCAGCAGCTGTACGGGCACGGTCTTGTCGCGGTAGGTCACCAGCGCGCCGGGGAACACGATCCGTTCGGTATAGGCACCCTTGTCGCGCAAGCGGATGCTGCTGTAGGTAAGGCCTTGAGCCTGAAGCTGGTCATAGATCTCATTCCGTGTCTTCTCGTCCTGGCTGGCACTCGGGTCGATGAAGGAGTACTCCAGTTTCTCCGGATCCAACACCCTCATCTCGTCCAGTAGATCGCGCGTGGCCTGCGATAGCTTTTGCAGGTCGGCAGGTAGTTCGCCGCTCAAGTACACACGCACATACACGATGTCAGGCAGCTCCTGTACAAGGGTCTCCGTGGCCTCACGAAGGGTGTAGCGCTTCTCGCTTGTCAGGTCCATCCGCAAGCGAAGGAAGGAACCCATGAAGAGCACCACCAGCACTATGCCGATGCCTATGCCTAGTTCGCTCAGGTCCGCCGCTCGTCTACTTCGCCCGATACGGCGCACCAAGGATCCATCCTGCTTCGCCATACTACCAGGTTCGGCTTTGAAGCGCTGCCCGGGTAAGCAGCAGCAGGATGGTGATGGTGCCCAAGAAGTAAAGCATATCGCGCAGGTCGATCACCCCGCGGCTCATGCTGGCATAATGCACTTGGATGCCGATCGCCTTTATGGGACCTTCCAGGGCACCGAATGCCTCGAAGCTTGCGATCAGGTCGAAGCCCATATACAGGAAGAAGCTCAGGAACACAGCGATCAGGAAGGCCACGATCTGGCTGTCGGTCAAGGACGATGCGAACACGCCGATGGCCGCGAAGATCCCGCCCAGGAACACCAGCCCGAGATAGCTGCCCAGGATACCTCCCGTATCAAGGTTGCCTTTCGGTACGGCCAGTTCGTTCAAGGTGAACCAATACAGCAGCGTGGGCAGCAGCGCGAATAGTACCAGTAGCAGGGCCGCGAGGTACTTGGCCAGCACGATCTGCAACTCGGTGATCGGTTTTGTAAGCAGGAATTCTATAGTGCCTGTGCGGCGCTCCTCACTGAAACTGCGCATGGTTATGGCAGGCACCAGGAATAGGAATACCCAAGGAGCGATGAAGAACAGCGGACCCAGATCGGCGTAACCGGTATCGAGGATATTGCCGGGGAACACCCACAGGAACAAACCTGCGAGCAGTAGGAACACCACCACCACGATGTGGCCGATGAGCGAACCCAGGAACCCCCGTATCTCTTTGCGAATAAGCGCCAGCATGATGAAAGCGGGCGCCAAGATACACGCGCTGCTTGGGTTGCGCTTCGCCGTTCCTCGGTTGGTCGGAGGGCAGTTGTCCGACCTTGGTGGTCAGGGCCTCGGTGCTTCGACCTCGTTATCGGTTACAGGCTCCTAACAACTAGCGACCAACGACTAGCGGATCACCACTAAGGACCAGGGACTCCACTAGAACTCAATAACGGTCTTCCTCGGCTTCTTCACTGGCTTCTTCGGGATCTTCGCTTCATCCGTCATGCAGTAGTTCCGCACAATGAAAGTGGCATCCTTATCCCCCAGCTCAGCGCTCTTGCTCCAGTCGGCGCAGGCCGCTTCCTTGTTGTCCAAGTTGTAGTGGCAATCCGCCCGGTAGTAGTGGGCCTCCATCAGGTCGAGGGCGTTCTCATCGATCACGAGGCTGAAGGCTTCGATCGCTTCAGCGTAGCGTTCCATCTCGAACAAGAGAACGGCCGCGCTCATGCGGGCGCCCACCAGCTTCGGGTTCAAGGCCATGGCGGCTTGTATGTCCGCCAAACCAGCATCCTCCTTGAATAGTTCGCCTTTCACCACGCCGCGAAGAAAGAGCGCATCGGCATTCTCAGGACGAAACTCCAGGGAGCGTTCAAGATCGCGCAGAGCAGCCTCGTTCTGTTGGCCCAGGTAGCTGGCGCAAGCGCGGTTGTATAGCGCGTCGGCATCCGAAGGGTCGAGCTTCAGGGCTTTTTCTGTGTCGCGTACTGCCTCCTTCAGCCGTCCTTCGGTCACGTAAACGGCCGAGCGGCTCACATACAAGCGCGGATCGCTTTGATCCTGGCGTTCTGCTTTGGTGTAGTCCACCAGTGCGCCGTGAAGGTTGCTCTGCCGTTGCTTTATATCTCCCCGGTGCTTCAGCCCGCCGGGAATACTGGCATCCAGTGTGATCGCTGTATCAGCATGGGCCAAAGCCACATCGTAGTTCCCGGCAGCATAAGCGCTGCGCGACTTTTCCAAATGGGCCAGGGCCTCATTGGAACCGACGGAAGGTTGTGCCCAAAGCATCACAGGGCAAATGACAAGCGCAGTGGTCAGCGTACGGATCATGGGTCCAAGTTCGGGAAAAGGGGGCAACGGAGGTGCGAAGGCCTGTGATATGAAAGCATCATGCCAAGTGCTTGGGGACACCGGGCCCGTGGTTCCTGCCGGAGTGGCTGCTTGGTCATCAAAGCACGTGTTCCCGCTCCACCGTCCATGCTTCTGCGGGTTCGGCGAAAAGGGTTTTTACCGTGGGCCACACCGAAGCGAACACCTGCGATGTGCGGTAGGCCTCCAGATCGGAAGCCCCCTCCCAATGACTGTATGTAAAGAACACGCGCGGGTCGTCCACGGCATGCAGGAGTTCCAAGTGCTGGCATCCGTGAAAGGCGCGGATCCGTGGTTTCCAGCCCACGAACAACTCTTGGAAGGTGGCCACTTCTTCGGGACGGAACGTCATTTTTACGATGCGTACGATCATGGATGGTGTAAGAAGGGAGAGGGTTTGCTGGAATTCCATTGGTCGACCCAGTTCACCTTTGCTGAAGCTTCTGTGAACGCGTAGGTCGACGGTACGGTCCCTATTGGAAGGTCTTCGGGCGGGCGGCGCAGCCCACATTTTCATATTCGGTCATTCCGAGCGAAGCGAAGGAATCACTTGGGCCACTCCCCGAATTCCACCCGCACGGGGTCTCCATCGTGCACTCCCAGGAGGCCTGATGCACCACCTCCGGCCCCTTCAGCACCTTTGTTCACAGCGATCTGAAGAAGGTCGTTGGTGCCGAAGAATGCCACCCGAGTGCCTGGGGGTACTTCACCGTAGTTCTTGTGCAGTTTGGCGATATCGTCCTTGCGGCGGCCAAAGCGGATCACGAAGGTGCGGCCCTTGCCCACCTCGTTGAACAGTTGTTTGCGCACGTTGGTGATAAGGTTGCCATAGTGGTCTATATGGACCACTTTGCCCCGTATGCTGGCGGTGTCCACAGCGGGCTGGAAACCGATGAGTTCACGCACGCGCGCCACCTTGCGGCCGATCACATCCGGTGTGCCGCCCCGCGCCAAGTGGCATGCGGCCTTCACGAATACGCTCTTTACGGGGAAGCTTTGGTGGTCATCGTCCAGCATCATGCTAAGCTCGTAGGCTTCGTGCGGCATACCATCGAAGAGCAGCGAGAATATCCCATTGTCGGAGCCCACAAAGAAGTGTCCGTCGTGACGCACCACAAGATGGGGTGTTTGTCCCCCATCGGTGTCGGGATTCACCCCGATCATGTGGATGCTTCCCCGTGGGAACTCCGGATAGGCGTGGCGCAGCACGAAAGCGGCCTGCGCATTGTTGAAGGGTGTGATGCCATGGGATACATCCACTATCCGCGCCTCCGGGTACTGGCTCAGGATGGCACCTTTCACCGCCGCCACGTAATGGTCGCGCAAGCCCATATCGGTGGTGAGGGTGATGATGGACATGGCGTGCGAAGCGGCTTGCAGGATTACTTTCGGCGTTCAAAACTATCCTCGCAGACCGCCGCTATCGGGGTAAAAGTTTCAACAACCCAAAGTTCCTTTGAACGAAAAGCTCATCACGATCACTGGCGTTGACCCTGTGGAGGTACTCGGCGCCAACGATGCCAATCTCCGCATCATACGGCCATTCTTCCCCAAGCTGAATATCGTGGCTCGGGGCGATACCCTCAAGGTCTCTGGTGCCGAGGGCGATATCCAGACCTTCAGCGAGCGCTTCGACGAGCTGCTGGCCCACTTGGCGCGCTACAACGAACTGCCGCGCAAGGTTCTGGACGACATCATGGGCGAACCAGGCCGCCCGCTGCCTGGTCGCGAGGGCGAGGCCGGTGACGATGCCCAGGTCCTTGTCTATGGTAACGCTGGACTTCGTGTGAAGGCCCGCACCGCCAACCAGCAACTGCTTGTGGATGCCGTGGGTGCCAGCGACATGGTATTCGCCATCGGCCCTGCCGGAACGGGCAAGACCTACACCGCCGTAGCCCTTGCCGTGAAGGCTCTGAAAGAACGCAAGGTGCGCCGCATCATTCTTACCCGGCCGGCCGTGGAAGCAGGAGAGAACCTCGGGTTCCTGCCCGGCGACCTGCGCGAGAAGCTCGATCCCTACCTACAGCCTCTGTACGATGCGCTCAAGGACATGATCCCTGCTTCCCGCCTTGCCGAACACCTCGACGAAGGCGTCATCCAGATAGCGCCCCTAGCCTTCATGCGTGGTCGTACGCTGGACCATGCCTTCGTTATCCTGGACGAAGCCCAGAACGCCACACTGCCCCAGATCAAGATGTTCCTTACACGCATGGGTCGCAACGCCAAATTCATCATCACCGGCGATGTTACCCAAGTGGATCTGCCCGATCGTATGCCCAGTGGGTTGATGCCCGCAGTGTCAATGCTGCGCAATGTGGAAGGCATCACTGTTATCGAACTCACTGAGAAGGACGTCATCCGCCACGAGCTCGTTACCCGCGTTCTTGTTGCCTTCCG
>JBBEDG010000191.1:9575-11743 GCA_040881405.1 Flavobacteriales bacterium
CGACCAACGAACACCTCCCATATCCGCAGTGATCGCCCCGCTTTGCCAGCAAACGCCGCCCCTGACATCTGAACAACTGACAACTGCCCATATGCAACAAGGTACCCTCCTCCGCTCCAACCTTCAGCATCCCCTCATCACCAAGGTCTACCACGGCAAGGTGCGCGATGTCCATACCCTCAGCGATGGACGCATCATCCTTGTGGCCAGCGACCGCATCAGTGCCTTCGATGTGGTGCTACCACGCGGTATTCCCCATAAAGGGCAGGTGCTCAGCCAGCTCAGTTGGCACATGTTACAGGCCACTGCACACGTCGCACCCAACTGGACCATCGCGCAGCCGGACCCGAACGTGGTGATCGCCCATGCCTGCGAAACCGTGAAGGTGGAGATGGTGGTGCGAGGCTACCTCGCCGGACATGCCTGGCGCACCTACCAAGGCGGCGGTCGTTTGCTCTGCGGCGCCACGATGCCCGAGGGAATGAAAGAGAACGACCGCTTCCCCGAGCCCATCATCACACCCAGCACCAAGGCCGATGTGGGGCATGACGAGGACATTAGCCCCGCCGAGATCCTGGAGCGCGGCCTGTGCACGCCCGAGGAGTGGGCCACCATGAGCCGCTACGCCCTCGCCCTTTTCGCCGAAGGCACCCGCATTGCTGCCGCGCGAGGCCTGCTCTTGGTGGATACCAAGTACGAATTCGGACGGACCCAGGATGGCCGCATCCTGCTCATCGACGAGATCCACACCCCCGACAGTTCACGCTACTTCTACGCCGAGGGTTATGCCGAGCGTCAAGCCGCAGGCGAACGCCAAAAGCAGCTCAGCAAGGAGTTCGTGCGCGAATGGCTCATCGCCGGTGGCTTCATGGGCAAGGAAGGTCAGCAGGTCCCTGCCATGGATGATGCCTTCGTGCAAAGTGTCACTGACCGCTACGTGGAACTCTATGAAAGGATCACCGGCGGATCTTTCCAGCCCGCATCCACCTCGGATATCGAGGCACGGGTGCAGAAGGCGGTAGAAAGCTATTTGGACCGACCGTCAGCGAAATAGTCCAATGCGCAAACCGGCATAGCCGGCTAGCCCACTGATCGCCGCTTGGTCAAAATTCCGGTAGGTCATGTCACCCACAAAGCGATAGCCTGCCCCAAGATTGAAACGTACGTGCTTGGTCAGGTTCACTTCCAATAGGGCCGCCGGTTCAATTACCAAAAAGTTGGCTTCTCCGAGGCCCGCATCACCGGCTTCATTGTCCATCTGGACCTCACCGGTGCCAATGAAAACCGGTATCGTCAGGTGTACGATACGATCCGAAAGTAGCGTGTATTCCACGTAGCCGCCCGCGCTCCAGTAATCCATGTACACGTTGGTGAGCACTTCGCTTTGCGGGTTGATATTATTGAGGGACGTGTTGAAGTAGCCACCCACAGCGATTTTATCCTTGAATCCCAATCCTGCCCTCAAATGGAAGAGCGATGTACTGCTTCCGTCCATGGTGGTGAACCCAAAAGCCGGTGCAATACTGAAACCCAAGTCGTTTGTATCAAGGCTGCCGACATTACCCAAAAGGGTCCTTGGACCGGGATCGTCCTGTGCTATGGTCGTGGACAAGGACGTCGCCATAAGCAGTGCTGTGAAGGTTCTTCGGTGGGTAGGTTCCATCGCATGGATTTGCGACAAAACGCAGAGCACGTATCGATCGTTTTTTGGTTTACAAAAGTTAAGAAAAGTGGATCAATTGTGGATCAAGCCATAACATCGGGTCCGTCCGGTAATTGCCCGGGATCCATTGGGCATATCGTATTTGAGTTGATCCTGGCCTGCATGAGCAACTTAGGCGGTCATCGTCGCTTCTTCTGTTCAGGCAGCAGCCTGTAGTACACCTTCTTAAGGATCTGCTTCAAGGATCCTTGGATGTGCGGCGAGTCGCCGAAGAAGCGTAGGACTTTCGGGAGTGCTTGCAGATCGAAACGGTCCACGTACTGTTCGTGCCAAACCAGCTTGAATTTCTCGGAAACCACCAGGGTGCCATCGTACAGCTGGAAGATCCGCGGGGCAACGGGTTCCTTTTGCCATAGGGCCGGTATACTGTTGTCCGGAATATTGAAAAGCCCGAACAACTCCTTGCGGACGAAGAAGGCATTGTTCACCGTGGCCGCTATGAGTT
>JBBEDG010000192.1:0-11484 GCA_040881405.1 Flavobacteriales bacterium
AAAGGCGAGGTTGCATGGACCTCCTGACATTGCTCGTTTACGCAGCTTTGCCTACGCTCTTGTTGGGCGGCTCAGTAGCACTGGCCTTTGCGTACAACAAATTGCAAGGCGAGCGCCAGCTGGCGGACCAAGATCGCGAGAGCTACCTGGGCGTGCTGGAAAGTAGCAACGACGCACTCTTCGTGATCAACTTCGTGAATGGCAGGATCCACCAAGCCAACGCCCAGGCGGCTCGAATGCTTGGCTTTACGCCCGAGGAGCTCGCGACCCGCACCATCTTCGAACTGCATCCCAAGAAGTATCTGCACGCCAGCGCCGACCGCATCGCCGAGGCCTGGGAGAAGAAAGGCCTCATCTACGAGGACATTCCGCTGGTGCATGCCAGCGGCGAGCTCATCCCAGTGGAGAGCAGCGTGAAGGTGAGCAGTTACCAAGGTCGACCGGCCGTGATCCTTTTCGCACGCGATATCCGCGAACGTCTTGCACTGCGCCAGCAGGTGGATGCGCAGCAGGCCTTGGTGCGCGAGCAGAACCAGGAGCTTGTGGCGGGCATCCGCTATGCACAGCGCATCCAACGCGCCGTTCTTCCCGATGCCGAACGTTTGCAGGACCACTTCCCGGAATCGTTCATCCTCTTCCGTCCGCGCGACATCGTGAGCGGCGACCTCTACTGGTTCGGGGAGCGTGAAGGGCGTGTGGTGGTGGCAGCAGCGGATTGCACGGGGCATGGTGTTCCCGGCGCGCTGCTCAGCCTCATCGGTGCATCGCTCTTCCAGGAAATGGTAATGGAGAAGGGCCATTTGGATCCAGCTACGATCCTTGATGGAGCCCGTGACGGAATGATCGCGGCCTTGGGGCGCAACGACGAAAGCGATCAGCGCGACGGCATGAACGTGGGCCTGGTCACCATCGATCGGGCAGCCTCTACGCTGGCCTACGCAGGTGCCTATGGTCCGCTCTACATCGTGCGCAAAGGCGAGCTGCTGGAGCACAAGGGCGACCGCATGCCCATCGGCCTGCACGCGGGTGATATCACGCCATTCAAGCGGCACGACATTCCACTGGAACGCGGCGACCGCATCTTCCTTTTCAGCGACGGCATGCCCGACCAGTTCGGCGGTCCCGATGGCAAGAAACTGCGCAGTGCCGGCCTGAAGCGCTGGCTGGTGGAGACTTCCGACCTGCCGATGGACGATCAGCACCAGGCCCTCAGCGACCGTTTCCGGATGTGGAAAGGGGAGGAGGAGCAGGTGGATGATGTGCTGTTGATCGGGATCGAGGTCTAGCGGATCGCTGAGATCATTCCATCCAGATCGGCGCTGCGTAGCCACTGCCAGCCCGGATCCCTGCGGAACCAGGTCATCTGCCGCTTGGCATAGTTGCGCGTGTGCTGCTTGATGAGATCAAAGGCCTGTTCCACTGTCAACTCACCATCGAAGTGCATGAAGAGTTCGCGGTAGCCCACCGTGCGTAGGGCGTTGTGTTCGCGAAAGGGTAGGAGGGTGCGGGCTTCTTCCACAAGACCATCGGTCACCATGCGGTCCACGCGTTGATCGATGCGCGCGTAGAGTTCGGTGCGCGGCAGGTCCATGGCGATGCGCACGATGCGCATGTCGTTGCGTTCCTGGGGGGCGTTGCGCTGCTCGCTGAAAGGCTTGCCGGTGATCAGGCACACCTCCAAGGCGCGCAACACGCGGTGAGGATTCTGCCTATCGATGCGTTCCCAGGTTGCAGCGTCGTGCTGCTGGAGATCCGTTACCAGCGCAGGGAGGCCTTCATGCTCCAAACGTTTCTGCAGCCTTTCGCGCAGCCGCACATCCGTTACCGGCAAGGGGTCCAGGCCCTTGATGAGCGCATCGATGTAGAGGCCGCTGCCACCCACCAACACGGCGATGCCGCGCTGGGCAAGCAACTCTTGCAGGACAGGTTCCGCTGCGCGTGCAAAGGCCCCTGCGCTCCAGATCTCTTCCAGAGCAAGATGCCCGAGGAAGTGGTGCTTCACGCCCGAGAGTTCCGCTTCCGTAGGCCGGGCGGTTCCGATGAGCATGTCACGGTAGAACTGCCGTGAATCGGCGCTGATGACTTCGGTGCTGAAGTGCTTTGCAAGCCCCACTGCTGCGTTGGTCTTGCCCGATGCTGTGGGGCCGCCGATGACGATGAGGGTAGGACGCACCGGAGTGGAGGGATGAAATGAAAAATGATGCCCCGATAAGTATCGGGGGAAAAATGAAAAATGGGAAACAGCCCTTGCTGGTGCTAGGGCTAGTCAGCTAACGGTTGCGTGTTGATCCAGTTGTTGGGCGGTCGAACTGGGCGCTAAGGAAGCACTTCGCTACTTGATCGCACAAGGCCCGGACAACTGGCAACTGACAACTATTCACCAACAAGATCTCAAATGGTTACTACTGCAGCGTTCGCACTACCCAGATAGGTACGCACAACGCCCCGAACAACGACCACCGATCATCGAACAACGACCTACCGATACTCCTCTCCCAGATCATCGATATTCCCGTGGCTTCCGAACTCATCGTCGTCATCCTCGAAAATGTCCTCATCCTCGTCGTCGTAGCCATGGGTCTCTGGACCGCTGGAATAAGGATCTTCTTCGTCGAAGATGCCATCGGCGATGTCCATCTCCTTGCTATGCTCGTCGGGTGCGGTACCCATGCTCATGGCCACACGGGGGTATTGCACACCAGGCAGGGGATCCGTTGCACCGATCAATTCCACCATGAACACCCACAGGTGAAGGAAATCGTACACATACAAGAAACGCTGCTTGGTGCTACGAATGTGGTCACTGATGTGGACCTCGTCCATCAAGGCCGGCGCTGCATCTCCATCCAGGCCGAAGCCCAGGTCGGCCAGTGGTATTTCCGCGCCTTTGCCCCATTCCTCATCGCTGACATAGAAGCAAGCCATTTCCTGGCCGATGAAGGCGAAGGCGTCCTTTATCTTGGAGTGGAGATCGAGGAAGCTCTGGTCCGATCCGATCTCGATATCGCGAAAGGCCTCGCTGGGATGATCGATCAGGACGCGGAAGCGGTAGATGCGCATATAGGACAGGCATCCTGCCTGTCCACATATCGTGAGGCCTTGGCTGCCGGGAGCGCGAAATTACGTGTTCGGTACGAGAGCGTGTTCAACTAAGATCTCCGGCGGGAAGTGCACGGATGATATGGTCCACAGGCATGCCGGTTGGCCGGAAAGGGAGCCTACATCATGCCTTGCTGGGCGGCTCCTTCATGCCCTTTGTGATCTCCAGTCCCAGTTTCCGTCCCTCCTCCATCATCACCGGCCAGGCAGCATTGCGCTCGTTGGGGATCTTTCCATCCAGGATGGCATCCTTGATCACCGTTTTGATGTCGCCGATGTGCTTGCTTGGGGGAATGCCGAAGGCGAGCATGATGTCCTCACCAGTGATGGGCGGCTGGAAATTGCGCACACGGTCCTTCTCTTCCACGTCCTTCAGTTTCTGCAACAGCAGGTCGTAGTTGCGGAGGTAGCGTTCCTTCTTCTTCTCGTTCTTGCTGGTGATATCTGCCCGGCATAGGATCATCAGCGCATCGATGTCGTCCCCGGCATCGAAGAGCAGGCGACGGACCGCGCTATCAGTAACCTCCTCCTTGGTGAGCGAGATGGGCCGCAGGTGCAGCGCCACCAGCTTTTGCACCAGTTTCATCTTCTCGTCCAGGGGCAGCTTCAGGCGGCGGAAGATCTTGGGCACCATGCGAGCGCCCCTGTCCTCGTGCCCGTGGAAGGTCCAACCGGCACCCGGCACGAATCGTTTGGTGGCCGGCTTCGCGATGTCGTGCAACACAGCACCCCAGCGCAACCATAGGTCATCGCTCTCGGCGCACACATTGTCCAGCACCTGCAGGGTGTGGTGGAAGTTGTCCTTGTGCCCGATCCCGAACTTCTCCTCGGCGCCCTGCAACTCCACGAATTCGGGGAAGAACTCTTGCAACAGTCCACTCTGCAGGAGCAGGTTGAACCCGATGCTCGGTTTGTCCGTGGCGATGATCTTGTTCAGTTCGGTGTGTATCCGCTCAGCACTGATGATCTCCAAGCGCTTGGCGTTGCGTTGCAGGGCATCGAATGTGGGCGGGTCGATGGTGAAGCCCAGCTGGTTGGCGAAGCGCACAGCGCGCAACATGCGCAAAGGATCATCGCTGAAGGTTATGTCAGGATCGAGCGGCGTACGGATCAGGCCCCGGTCCAGGTCGAGGATGCCGCCGAAAGGGTCCACCAGTTCGCCCGTGCTGCCGGCGTTCAACGAGATGGCCAGCGCGTTGATCGTGAAGTCGCGCCGTTCCTGATCGTCCTTGATAGTGCCGGGAACCACTTCGGGCTTTCGGCTATTTCGGCTGTAGCTCTCCTTGCGGGCGCCCACGAACTCCACTTGGCGGTCGCCGAGCATGAACATAGCCGTCCCGAAATTCTTGAACACGTTGACATGGCCGGCTTTCAAGCGGTCGGAAACAGCGCGCGCGAAGGCAATGCCGTCGCCTTCCACAACGATGTCGATGTCCTTGCACGGCCGGCCGATCAGCGTATCGCGCACAAAGCCCCCGATGATGAATGCCGGAATACCCTGCTCTGCGGCTTCGGCAGCCATGGCCACGAACATGGGGTCCTGCACGATGCCCTCCAATCGGGCGGGGTCCACTGAGTAGGAGGAGGTGCGCATCGGGGAATGAACCAGCTCCGCCGAGAGGCGGTGCTTATCGGGGGCGGCAAAAGTAAACCTTGGTGGATGCGCAGGAAGTGGATGGAACATAAGGCTGCCCGTGATGTGGTCGGTCATGCGCATTGCACAATGCGAACAACAGGGCATTCGCTCTCCAACACACTTCAGTGCTTTCCTCGCCCACTTCACCATTGCATCATTCGACGGTATCGTTCGTACATCTATATTTGCCGCCCGGTTCGACCGGGAATGTTGTTGAAACCCCACGGAGAGGTGGGTGAGTGGCTGAAACCAGCAGTTTGCTAAACTGCCGTACTGGGTCAACCGGTACCGGGGGTTCGAATCCCCCCCTCTCCGCCGATGGAAAGCCGACCGCCGAAAGGGGGTCGGCTTTTTCCTTTCCCGGCCATGCCGAGCTCGCTCGAGCATGGCCGGGAAAGGAAAAAGCAGGAGCGCGTAGCGATCCTCGGCTTTCCATCGAAGCCACAACCAAAAGGGATAGCCCGCCTCGGGCAATCCCCCCGACCACCGACACACTCACATGCCGTCCCTCTGGGACTTTGCGATCGGCCGGTTGATCATTCTAATGCTACCCACATGCCGTCCCTCTGGGACTTTGATATCCGCCGGTTGATCGTTCTAATGCTACCCACATGCCGTCCCTCTGGGACTTTGCGATCCGCCGGTGTGATCGTTCTAATGCTACCCACATGCCGTCCCTCTGGGACTTTGCGATCGGCCGGTTGATCATTCTAATGCTACCCACATGCCGTCCCTCTGGGACTTTGATATCCGCCGGTTGATCGTTCTAATGCTACCCACATGCCGTCCCTCTGGGACTTTGCGATCCGCCGGTGTGATCGTTCTAATGCTACCCACATGCCGTCCCTCTGGGACTTTGATATCCGCCGGTGTGATCGTTCCAATTCTACCCATATGCCGTCCCTCTGGGACTTTGCGATCGGCCGGTTGATCGTACCAATGCTACCCACATGCCTTCCCTCTGGGACTTTGCGATCGGCCGGTTCATCGTTCTAATGCTACCCACATGCCGTCCCTCTGGGACTTCAGGACCGACGCAGCATCCTTTAAGACCTTCCCGCCCCCAGGGCGGGAAGCGATGCCGGGCCATGGGCGTAAATGAGAAAAGGCCAACCTTACGGTTGACCTTTTCTCTGTCGGGGCGGCCAGATTCGAACTGACGACCTCCTGCTCCCAAAGCAGGCGCGATACCGGGCTACGCTACGCCCCGAGCTTAGCGGGCGCAAAGAACGATAAAAAAACCAAGTCCCAAGCACACTTAAGGAAGGTGTTCGGAAATAAAGCGTTCGGCGGATGCGATGTTTCCGCTTCAGTCGTTCGTCGGTCTGAAATGTTGATCAATCCTAAAATTTCGGGCATTCATATGGTCGGGGGCGTTGGGGGCGTTGTTGCCCGGACCAACAAAACCAAACCGACCCATGTCCGAAACCACACCTCCCGAAGCGTTGCCGCATCCCCCTGAACCCGCACCCGCCAATGGCTCGTCCTGGCGCAACTCCATCTCTGTTCGGGTGGCGGTGATCGCCATCCTTGCACTGCTGCTGCTCATCCCATTGTCCATGGTGCAGAGCCTGATACGTGAACGGGAGAACCGCAAGCTGGAGGCACAGCAGGAGGTGAGCGACACGTGGGGCGGACCGCAGACAGTGGTCGGTCCGGTGATCAGTGTTCCTTACGATACCGAGATACGTGTAGCCTTGAGCGACGGCACCGGGCGGACCGAACTCCGCAATGTGCGGCAGTACGCGCATTTCCTGCCCGAGATGCTGCAGATCGACGCGGAGATGGATCCCGAGAAAAGACACCGTGGCATCTACGATGTGGTGGTGTACAAGGGCCGCTTGGAAATGAGCGGCAAGTTCAAGCCACTGGGAAACAATGACCTGGGTCTTGGTGACAAGCTCTTGTGGGACCAGGCCATTGTAGTGCTCGGCATCAGCGATCTTAGGAGTATCCGCGAGCAAGTGCGCATGACCATCGGCGAACGTGATATCGCCTTTGAACCCGGCGCGCCTGTGGACGATGTGGCCAGTGTGGCTGTGAATGCCGCGCTACCCTTGAGCGTGGAAGAGATCGCGACCGACCTTCCTTTTCGCCTTTCCTTCCAGTTGAACGGGAGCTCGTACTTGCGCATGGTTCCCATTGGTCGTGTTACCAAGGCCAGCATGCGTTCCACCTGGGCCGCCCCGAGTTTCCAAGGGGCCTTCCTTCCGGATTCCTCCAACATCACGGATGAAGGCTCCTCGGCCCAATGGACCGTACTGCATCTGAACAGACCCTATCCACAGGAATTCTCGGGTAGCCGCCTGCACCAATTGAACGAGAGCAGTTTCGGTGTGGACCTTATGCTGCCCGTGGACGAATACCGCAAAAGCGACCGGGCATCCAAGTACGGCATGATGCTCATCGGCCTGGTGTTCCTGGTCTTCTTCTTTGTGGAAGTGTTGCAGAAGATGCGCATCCATCCGATACAGTATCTCTTGGTCGGCCTGGCGCTTTGTGTGTTCTATACCTTGCTCATCGCCTTGGGCGAGCACATCGGCTTCGGTAAGGCCTACCTCGTTTCCACAGTGGCGGTAGTAGGTCTCGTTGTGTTCTATGCGGCCAGCGTTTTCCGCATGCCTCGGGCCACACGCCTATTGGCTTTGGTGCTGCTGTTCGTGTACGGCTTCATGTTCACCATCATCCATCAGGAGGATCTTGCATTGCTGATAGGAAGCGTAGGACTCTTCGTGGTGCTGGCCATCGTAATGGCCTTGTCGCGCAGGATCGATTGGTACAACGGAAGGCAGTAGCCAGTGAATAGGTTGAAGCCCGGGCAGCGGATGCAGGTCCGCTGTCCGGGCCTTCTGTTCCGACCTTGGATGTAGGTGATCGCATAGCGGTTTCCTTCGGCTGAGTGCGGTTTTCGTGCGACCTTTGCGGGCGAGATCCCGTAGCTCAGTTGGATAGAGCACCTGCCTTCTAAGCTGGTGGTCGCAGGTTCGAATCCTGCCGGGATCGCAAGGCGCCGATGTTCGGCCAATAGCTGTAAGACCATTGGGTGATGTGGTGAAGGTGCTTTGCGCAAATGAACCAAGCCCGGTGGATCTTGTTCTTATACCCATGCTCAACACCTCCGAAGTTCCACGCACCTACATGGCGCTCCTTGGTGCGGCCGTGCTTAGCCTTGCTTCCTGTATGGCCAACCCTTCATCGACCAGCAGCGATGGCGTCCTGAAAACCACCCTCATGAACGAACCCATTCCCGCAAAGACGGATACCATAACACTCGGCGCCGGCTGCTTCTGGTGCATCGAAGCCGTGTTCCTGGAACTCAAGGGCGTGGTCTCGGTAACCTCAGGATACATGGGCGGGCACACCAAGAACCCAACGTACAAGGACATAACCACGGGCACCACTGGGCACGCTGAGATCGCGAGGATCGTGTTCGATCCGGCTGTGATCAGCTTGGACGAGATCTTGGAGGTTTTCTGGATGACGCATGATCCCACCACCCTCAATAGGCAGGGTGCCGATGTGGGCACCCAGTACCGATCGGCGGTATTCTTTGCCAACGAGGAACAGCGAGCGCTTGCTGAACGGTATAAAGTGGAACTGGACAAGAGCGGTGCTTTTGCTGCGCCGATCGTTACGGAGATCACCCCGGCCAGCGTGTTCTACGAAGCCGAGAACTACCATCAGAACTACTACGCGCTGAACGGTGAACAAGGCTACTGCCGCATGGTGATCCGCCCCAAGCTTGAGAAGTTCCGGAAGGTCTTCGCCGATCGCCTTCGCGAACAGTAACGGCATACCGCCTTACTTTGCATGGCATCCTTATCATCCACTCAGTGATGAATGATGCCGCTGTATGAAACTGTTCCCGATCATTCTCCTCGGTCTATTCTCCGGAAACCTCATCGCCCAGCAAGGTGCGCCCAAAGAGTTGGTGCGCAACGGAGGGTTCGAGGTGCTGGACAAGCCCGTTGTCACTTACGACCAGCTTCCGTACGCCTCTGGTTGGAGCAATTCCAATCTCGGCCTGTGCGATGTATTCGTGCCCAGTGCCTCTCCCAAGTCGGTGGGCGTGCCAACCAACGACTATGGCACCATGAAGCCTTTCGAGGGCGAGAACTATGGAGGTTTCTTCGGCTGGAAGGACGACGTTCGGCGCAACTTCGGGTCCTCGGACCCCAGCGAGGTCTTCAAGCCAGGTTGGAACTTCTATTCGGAGTATCCACAAGTGGAACTCATCGAACCTTTGAAGGAGGACATGGAGTACGAAGTGGTTTTCCATGTGGCCCTTTCGGGGAACAGTGACCGGGCCATTCAGGGCATAGCCGCCTATCCGGCTATTGAGAAGGTGCTATCCAACCACCGCAAGTTCCTGGAGGTTTTCCCCGAGATCGAGTTCGAACCTCTCATCAACGAGAAAGAGAAATGGACCGAGGTGCGTGGTCGTTTCAAAGCGGACGGAGGTGAGCAGTTCCTGGTGATCGGTGTCTTCCCGTTCATGGGGCTGGTCTCCGAAAGCATCATCGAAGGAAACGACAACCAATACGCTTACTTCTACCTGGACGGTGTTTCGTTAAAGGAGGCGCCGGAGGAGGTCGAGAGTGAGTAGCGTTCCCTCGGACCAGTTCGCGATGACCGAGCAACTGGCGTCCGAACACCCCGCTGGTGAGGATGGTCACCTAAGAGCTGCTGGCGTGCAGGGTACCTTTGCACAATGTTCTCAAAAGGCAGTAAGCTCTACGCCGTATTCAAGTTCAAGTGTCCGCATTGCCATGAAGGTGAGTTCTTCGTGGATCGCAACCCGTACAACTTGATGCGTGCTGGTGACATCCACGAGAAGTGCAGCGTTTGTCACCGTCGCTACCAGCAGGAGCCGGGTTTCTACTACGGGGCCATGTATGTGGCCTATGCGCTAGCGGTGGCCACATTTGTTAGCGCCTACGTTGCCACCATCGTGCTATTCCCCAGCGCCAGCACCGGAGTAACCGTGGCGGTGGTGCTCTGCACCCTCTTATTGAGCGCACCCTTGTTGTATGCGTTGAGCAAGACCATCTATGCGGCCATCTTCATCAGCTACAAGGGTGTGGCGATCACACCAAAGGAAACAGCCCAACTTGCCGAGCGTGCAGCAGCGCGAAAGGCGTGATCACTGCGGAACGATCTCCACACCTTCCATCATGGTGTTGTAGGTATCGTCGTCCAACTCCATGTAGTCCGTAGCAAGGAAGATGACCTGGTAGGGCATCTTGGCGCTGTGCGCACCGATGTCCGAATATCCCAACTCGCCCACTTCGTCCATGATGTTCTCTGTAGGCATCCGTTCCGCAAGTGGCGGTCCAACCGGTGTTTCGCGGTGCTGCCACTCTATGATGAACAAGGGCCTGGGAGGTAACAGGCCTTGGCGCAAACGGCTGATGTAGGACGCCTTGTTCTGGATGCCGGTGTAGCGGTGGGTGATGAGCGCCACATCGGCTTCCGCATTGGCAATGCCCGGGTCGCCTACGGGCACGGCACGAATGCGCAGCCGCTCGTCGCTAAGTCCCAACTCCTTTTTCCGTTGCTCCAGTGCAGCCACCTTCGCAGGGTCGTTCTCGATCGCGATCACGTTCGCGCCGGCCTCGATCAGCTTGAAAGTGAAGTAGCCATCGTCAGCGAAGAGATCGGCAATGATCATCCCTTTGATATCGGGACCGATCATTTGCATCAATTCATGAGGGCGCTGCCACGAATCGCGGTCGCTTGTTGCCAACATGGGAGAGTGCGGACCGGCTGGCGCGGAACCTTGATCGGTCGTATTGCTGACCGCTTGCTCCTTGGTGTTGGATGTATCGCAGCCTGCAACGAGCAGGAGAAGGAAGGCTGGAAGAACGATGGCGCGCATGGATCTGGTCTTCATGCTGCGAATTTAAGGGCCTTCAGCGTTGGGAAGACGGCCGCTGAAATATTCCATGGGGAATAAGACAAAGGCTACTTTTGCCACATGCCGACCATCGACAAGGAACTCAAGAGCCGTTTCGAGAGCGAGCAACAGAAAGCCATGCTGAACGTGATGTTCACGGCGAACTGGATGCGCAGCAAGCTCGCCGACCTGTACCGGCCGTTCGGTATAAGCACCCAGCAGTACAACATTCTCCGAATTCTGCGCGGCGCCAAGGCGCGTATGAAGATGCAAAGTGTGAAGGAGCGCATGATCGATCGGGCGCCCAATGCCACGCGCCTAACGGATAAGCTCATTTCGAAAGGACTGGTGCTACGTGAACGTTGCGATGTGGATCGGCGCGTTGTGTATGTATCCATCAGCGACAAGGGTCTTGAAATGCTCGCCCAACTGGACCGCAACAGCAAGGCCCTGCAGAAGGAGATGATAGCCTCCCTCGATGATGCCGATGCCAATGCCTTGAACGGCATACTGGATCGATGGCGCGGGTGAACCAAAGGCTTGCTGGTCTGTTCCACCGATCTGACGTGCGTTCATGATGATCCATTTGTCGAGTTTATTCGCTGTACTGAACCTCGCGGTGCTTCTGGCACCCGCTGCACCTGAGCCGCGGACCATTGCCGTGGAAACGGCTTCGAGCACCTTGGTCTGGAACGCAACCAAGGTTGGCGGCTCCCACACGGGCCTTGTTTCCATCTCAACCGGTTCGCTCACGCTTGAGAAGGGGCTGTTACGTGCGGCGGAGGTGACCATGGATATGACCAGCATAACATGCACCGACGTGACCAACCCGAGCAGCAACGCCAAATTTGTG
>JBBEDG010000193.1:0-11348 GCA_040881405.1 Flavobacteriales bacterium
GATGTACAAGCCCAAGACCCACAATTCACCCAGTTCTACGCGAATCCCTTGTACCTGAACCCGGCGTTCGCCGGTACGGCCAGGTGTCCTCGCGTTACTATGAACTACCGCAACCAGTGGCCGGCGCTCTCGGGCACCTTCGTGACCACCAGCGCGAGCTTCGACCAGCATGTTGATGCCGTGAGCGGTGGCTTGGGTCTGTTGGTGACCAACGACCAAGCAGGTAAGGGTACCTTGAACACCACTACGGTGAGCGGGATCTATTCCTACCAGCAGGCCATCAGTCGCAAGTTCTCCATGAAGGTAGGCTTCCAGGCTTCCTATTTCCAGAAGTCGCTGGACTGGAACAAGCTCACCTTCGGCGATCAGATCGACCCCCGTCGGGGCTTCATCTACAATACCAATGATGTTCCCCGTGGCGGAAGCATCGGCAACGTGGACTTCAGCGCTGGCGTTCTGGGCTACAGCGATGTGTTCTTCGTGGGCTTCTCAGCGCACCACCTCGCCGAACCGAACGAATCCCTGATCGTGGGAGAAAGCAAGCTTCCCATGAAACTGACCGGCCATGCCGGAGCAGCGATACCAGTTGGCATGCGGGGCAAGTACGGAGAAGCCCAGACCAAGATCTCGCCCAACGTACTATACCAGCAGCAGGCTGCGTTCCGTCAATTGAACTTGGGACTTTACGTGGACCACGGACCGATCACCGCAGGTGTATGGTATCGCACACGCGATGCCTTCATCGCTTTGATCGGCTTCCAAACGGAAAAATTCAAGTTCGGCTACAGCTACGATGTGACCACCTCGCGATTGACCACGGCAACAGCCGGCTCGCACGAGATCAGCATGCAGCTGCAATTCAACTGCAAACCCAAGAAACGGAGGTTCCGGGTAGTTGCCTGCCCCACCTTCTGAACCAGTCCAAGCAACGAACCACAAGACCATGAGCCTTGTAAGGAATATCGGCATCATCACCGCGGGAGCGCTTGTGATGAGCTCCTGCCAGTTCGAGAAGAGTGGTGCCACGGGGTGGAACTACAACGACTCGAAGAACGGCGGCTTTGAAAAAGGAGCGTTCGAGGAACAGGAGAACGGTCCTGGTCTCGTGCTCATCGAAGGTGGCCAGTTCACCATGGGCCGTGTAGTGGACGACCTGCGGCACGAGTGGGACATGATCCCCCGCTCTGTGACCGTATCATCCTTCTATATGGATGAGGTGGAAGTGACCAACTTCTACTGGTTGGAGTACCTCTACTGGTTGGATCGCGTGTTCGCCGCCGATTACCCCGAGATCTACAAGAAGGCCTTGCCCGACACCTTGGTGTGGCGTAGCAAGTTGGCCTTCAACGAGCCTTACGTGGAGTACTACCTGCGTCACCCCGCCTACCGCGATTATCCGGTTGTGGGCATCAATTGGTTACAGGCGAACGACTACTGCGCATGGCGCACTGATCGTGTCAACGAGGTCATTTTGATCCGTGAAGGCTTGTTCGAGCACTATCCTAACCAGATCAACGAAGACCATTTCACCACTGATTCATACTTGGCCGGTCAATATGAAAGCGGCAAGAAGGTGGATGGTGTAACGGACTTCAACCCGAACCGGGATACACGCAACATCAAAATGGAGGATGGTATCCTCCTTCCCCGGTACCGCCTGCCGACCGAGGCCGAATGGGAATATGCTGCGTACGGCCTTGTGGGTAACACGGTTGATGAGCGTATTGTGGAGCGCCGCATCTATCCGTGGAACGGACACTGGGTGCGCTATGACAATCGGAAAAAGGGCGGGGAGTTCTACGGTGATTTCCGCGGCAACTTCATGCGTGGACGTGGCGACTATATGGGTGTGGCCGGCAGCTTGAACGACAATGCCGACGTGACCTCCCCAGTGTTCAGCTACTGGCCCAACGATTATGGCCTTTACAACATGGCCGGCAACGTGAGCGAGTGGGTAATGGATGTGTATCGTCCACTTAGCCCCGAGGATAAGGACGATTTCCGTCCCTTCCGCGGCAACGTGTTCAAGACCAAGGTGCTGAACAGCGATGGTGTGGTGGAGGACAAGCACGACATCGTGATCTACGATGTGGATGGCATCAAGTACTACCTCACCGAATTCCAGACCTCCATGCAAGGCCGGGCCACGGATGAGGAGGCCACCTTGATCGATGACCTATTGACCCAGATCGATCAGGCCATCGACTTCTACAACACCCGCAAACAGGACGCAGCCATGCAGCGTGTGCAGGATATGGTGGACAACATCAAGTCCAAGGACTTGGAGATCTGCCCCAAACTGCTCAGTGGCATCAGTGATTACCAAGCCGACCAGCCTGGTGATGTGCGCTGGCGCAACGTATCGGTGGAAGAGAACATAGACCGCCGCAACTACCGCCAGAGCGACAACATCGACTTCAGTGATGGCGATATCGAGAGCAGCTTGTACTACGAGGACCCGAGCTTCGAGGGCAATCCCATGTACGACTGGGGTAAGACCACCTTGGTGAACGATCGCAGCCGCGTTTACAAAGGAGCTTCATGGGCCGACCGTATCTATTGGGCCAACCCTGCAACGCGTCGCCACTTGGATGAGCGCCAGAGCACGGCTACCCTTGGTTTCCGTTGCGCCATGACCCGTGTAGGCAGCCCACGCGGCATGAACGACAGCCAGCGCCGCGACAAGCTGAACCGGTAAGCCTTAGCGCCAACTAACTTGCGAGCCTCTCCGACCATGTCGGGGAGGCTCGTTGCTTATGACCACGACCCCAGACCTGCACAAAGCCTTCCTTGGCTGTTCCATAGCGGGCACCGACACCCGTTCCATCGCAGCCGGTAGCTTGTTCTTTGCCTTGAAGGGACCCAATTTCAATGCGAATTCCTTCGCTGGGGAAGCCCTTGCGAAAGGTGCGCGTTATGCCGTAGTGGACGACCCTGCTGTTGTGCAGGACGAGCGTTTCCTACTGGTACCCGATGTTCTGAAGGCTTTGCAGGAGCTGGCCACCTTCCACCGAAGAACCTTCGGTATTCCAGTGATCGGCATTACCGGCACCAACGGCAAAACGACCACCAAGGAATTGGTGCACGCCGTGCTCTCGGCCGACCGGCCCACACTTGCCACCACGGGCAACCTTAACAACCATATCGGTGTACCACTCACCTTGCTGCGAATGACCAAGCAGCACCGCATCGCCGTGATCGAGATGGGTGCGAACAAAGTGGGCGACATCAAGGAGCTGGTGGATATTGCTGAACCGAGCCATGGTATGATCACCAACATCGGCAAAGCCCACTTGGAAGGATTCCTCAGCTACCAAGGCGTGATCAATGCCAAGACCGAGATGTACGCTTTCCTTGGCGGTCATGGAGGCAATGTGTTCGTGAACGCGGACGATGCCCTTTTGATGGAGAAGAGCAGTGGCTTGAAGCGGATCACTTACGGCACCGAACCGGAAGCTGACACCGTTGGCAGCACCGTGAGCGTTGGTCCATTCATGAACGTGGTGTTCATGGGCCGGGACGGTGCAGCCTACCAAATGGCCACCAAGCTCATCGGCGACTATAACCTACCCAATGCCCTGTCTGCCATTGCCATTGGTCAGCATTTCGGGGTGCCCGACCAGGCGATCGCCGAAGCCCTCACGAACTACACGCCCAGCAACAATCGTTCGGAGTTCCGCGACACGGGCCGCAACCAGCTCGTTCTGGATGCCTACAACGCCAACCCCACCAGTATGGCGGCGGCGCTGGAGAACTTCGCGGCCATGCAGGGCGATAGACCGAAACTGGCCATCCTGGGCGACATGCTGGAACTGGGTGCTGATAGCCGAAAGGAGCACGATGCCATTGTTGCCTTGGTGAAGAAGCTTGGCCTAGAGGCACGCTACGTTGGGCCGGAATTCCAGTGCAGCACTAAGCAGCACACCTACCTCGATGCCGCAGCCATGCTACAGGCCCTAACGAACGAACCCTTCACCGGGCACTTGGTGCTGGTGAAGGGTTCGCGGGGGATCAAATTGGAGACGGTGGTCGGGGTACTGTAGATCCTATGCACCCATATTGTCGACCCAGTGCTCCGATACATCCCGATACGTATCGGGACGGAGCGACGGTACGGGTGCGATCCAACAGATCCGTGCGAGCGGGTGGGGAATTACCCCTTCAGCAAGTTCCTGCTGATCACGATGCGCTGCACCTCGCTGGTGCCTTCGTAGATCTGGGTGATCTTGGCATCGCGCATAAGGCGCTCCACGTGGTACTCCTTCACGAAGCCGTAGCCGCCGTGGACCTGTACCGCTTCCACGGTGGTCTTCATGGCCACCTCACTGGCGAAGACCTTGGCCATGGCGCTGGCTTGATCGTAGTTCAGGTGCTGGTCCTTCAGCCATGCAGCCTTGAGGCAGAGCAGGCGTGCGGCCTCGATCTCCGTGGCCATATCGGCAAGCTTGAAGGCTATGGCCTGATGCTCGCTGATCGCCTTGCCGAAGGCTTTGCGCTCCTTGCTGTAGGCCAGGGCCAGTTCGTAGGCACCGCTGGCGATGCCCAGTGCTTGTGCTGCGATGCCGATGCGGCCACCGCTCAGGGTCTTCATGGCGAAAGTGAAGCCGAAGCCATCCTCACCGATACGGTTCTCCTTAGGCACCTTCACATCCGTGAACATTAGGGTGTGCGTGTCGCTGCCGCGGATGCCGAGCTTATCCTCCTTGGCGCCCACCACGAAACCGGGCATGCCCTTTTCCACGATAAGGCAGTTGATGCCTTTGTGCCCTTTGGCGGCATCGGTCTGCGCGATCACTAGGTAAGTGCTGGCCGTTCCACCATTGGTGATCCAGTTCTTGGTGCCGTTCAGCAAGTAATGGTCGCCCATGTCGATGGCGGTGGTGCGCTGGCTGGTGGCATCGCTGCCTGCCTCGGGTTCGCTCAGGCAGAAGGCACCGATCTTTTCACCCTTGGCCAGTGGAACCAAGTACTTCTGCTTCTGCTCCTCGTTACCGTAGTGTTCCAGACCGTAGCACACCAGGCTGTTGTTAACGCTGACCACCACGCTGGCGCTAGCATCGATCTTGCTCAGCTCCTCCATCACCAGCACGTAACTGATGGTGTCCATGCCGCCCCCACCGTACTTGGGGTCCACCATCATGCCCAGGAAACCGAGCTCACCGAGCTGCTTGATCTCATCGGAAGGGAAACGCTGTTCGCGGTCGCGGTCGATCACGCCGGGCTTCAACACGTTCTGGGCGAAATCGCGAGCGGCATCACGGGCTGCGATCTGCTCCTCGGAGAGTTCGAAGTTGAGGCCGGCGAGAGTTGCGGTGTCTTGCATGGGAATTCTGTTCTGAGGAGCGCAAAAGTAGCCGATACCTTCGCGCCATGGAAGTGGAAAAGTCGGTTCGTTACGATGTCGTCGGCGTCATGAGCGGCAGCTCCTTGGACGGGCTGGATCTGGCCTTGTGTGTACTGGAACTGGCGCATGGTCGCTGGAGCTTCAACATCCAGGAAGCCCGGACGGTTCCCTACGATGCTGCTTTTCAGCAACGGCTGATCGACGCCATGGTAGGCTCAGCTATGGACCTGGCACGCCTGCACCGCGACATTGGCGACCTTATTGGTGCTGCTTGCAAGGACCTTTTGGCGGGCCGGAAAGTGGACCTGATCGCTTCGCACGGCCACACGCTATTCCACAAGCCGGAGGAAGGCCTCACCATCCAGATCGGCTGCGGAGCACGGATAGCAGCAATAACCGGCATCACTACGGTTTGCGACTTCCGCAGCATGGATGTGGCCCTGGGCGGGCAGGGTGCGCCCTTGGTGCCGCTGGGCGAAAAGCTGCTGTTCTGGCAACACAAGGCTTTCCTCAACATCGGTGGCATCTGCAACATCGCATTGCACGGCCACGAACGTGTCATCGGCTACGATGTATGCAACGGCAATCAGGCCTTGAACTTCCTGGCCGCCGAAGCTGGACTTCCCTACGATGCCAATGGGGTACTGGCGCGCTCCGGAAAGATCGATGCCGCGCTTCTGGACAAGCTGAACGCCCTCCCCTTCCACCAGCAAGCCCCACCGCGTTCGTTAGGGCGCGAGTGGTTCGATGAGCAAGTGAAGCCCTTGCTGGCAGATCGTTCCACCCCATTACCTGATCGCATGCGGACCGTAATTGAACACATCGCTCAGCAGCTTGCCAAGGGCTTGAAAGGTGCCGCAGGATCGGTGCTGGTTACGGGTGGTGGTGCCCACAACGACTTCCTGATGGAACGACTCCGATCCACTTCACCGGTTCACGTTGAAGTTCCAACAGGCGATATCGTCGACTTCAAGGAGGCGCTGATCTTCGCGCTGCTGGGGGTGTTGCGGCTGCGTGGTGAGGTGAATGCCTTGGCCAGTGTTACAGGGGCTGAACGGGATTCAATCGGTGGGGCGCTCTACCTGCCCAATTAACACAAGCGCCATGGATAACCTGCCCCCTGCGGCAGGCCCTCCGGTAGAGCGCCGGTTACCTTTGGCCTCGCCTTAGCGGAATTGTGCGATGAGAGATGCCCTGCAGCGCTTCGAGGAGCGTGCCCCCGAGATCGTATTTGAATGGAACGATGCCCCCACCGGCGCGAAAGGCTGGGTGGTGATCAACAGCCTTCGCGGTGGTGCTGCGGGCGGCGGAACGCGCATGCGCAAAGGCCTGGACAAGCGTGAGGTGGAAAGCCTGGCCAAGACCATGGAGGTGAAGTTCAGCGTGTGCGGTCCGGCCATTGGAGGTGCCAAGAGCGGCATCGACTTCGACCCCACCGATCCGCGGAAGAACGCCGTGCTTGACCGCTGGTACAAGGCAGTGATGCCCCTGCTGAAGACCTACTACGGCACCGGTGGCGACATGAATGTGGACGAGGTCCATGACGTGATCCCCATCACCGAACGCTACGGACTGCGCCACCCGCAGGAAGGTGTAGTGAACGGCCACATCGGCACGCAGGAGGACGTTAAACTGCAGGCCATTGCCCAGCTGCGCGAAGGCGTGAGCAAAGTGGTGTACGACACCGATTTTGTGCCCGTGGCAGGCAAGTACACGATAAGCGATATGATCACGGGTTGGGGTGTGGCCGAAAGCGTACGCCACTACTACCGGGTCTACGGAGGTGAACTGAAAGGCAAGCGGGTGATCGTGCAAGGCTGGGGCAACGTGGCCGCTGCGGCGGGCTACTACCTGGCTGAACAAGGCGCCGTGATCGTAGGCATCATCGACCGGCATGGCGGAGCGATCAAGCCCAATGGCTTCAGCGTGGCCGAGGTGAGCCAACTCTTCATGGACAAGAACGGCAATGCCCTGCGGATGCAGGACATGCTGCCCTTCGCGGAAGTGAATGAACGCGTGTGGGATGTGGGTGCCGAGATCTTCCTGCCCTGCGCCGCTAGCCGCCTTGTGGCCCAGGACCAGGTGGATCGCATGGTGAGAGGCGGACTGGAAGTGATCAGCAGCGGCGCCAACGTGCCCTTCGCGGACAAGGAGATCTTCTACGGCCCCATCGCCGAGCAGGCCGACGGCAAGGTGAGCGTGATACCGGACTTCATCGCCAACTGCGGCATGGCCCGGGTGTTCGCGTACTGCATGCAACCCGGCAACGATCTGGGCGACAAGGCCATCTTCGAGGACGTGAGCAACACCATAGGCACCGCGCTGGAAAAGACCCACGCCCGCCACGCCGAGCGAACGCACCTGACACGCACTGCTTTCGAGATCGCACTCGCCAAACTGACCTGATATACTTCCAGGCGCTTCAACGCCGTTCAACATCAACCAGACCGACCCGATGCAGATCCCGCTATTCGCCCAGATCCAAGATGCCCGCGATGCCGCCCAGCAAGTGGTGGAACAAGCGGCGACCGCCGCACCTGTAGTACCCGCCATTGAAACCATTTCCATCTGGGAACTGATCCAGAATGGCGGCTGGTACATCATGGGGCCGCTTGCCGCCATGTCCATCCTTGCGGTCTACATCATCATCGAACGCACCATGGCCATCCGCCGTGCCCTGAAGGAGGAGAAGGACTTCATGAACAAGATCCGCGACTACATCCACGAGGGCAAGATCGACAGCGCACGCAACCTCTGCGCCCAGAGCACCTCGCCCGTTTCGCGTATGCTGGACAAGGGCATCAGTCGCATCGGCAAGCCTTTGAAGGATATTGAAGTGAGCATCGAGAACGCCGGCAAGCTGGAGGTGTACCAACTGGAGAAGGGCCTCACCATCCTGGCCACCATCTCGGGCGCTGCGCCCATGATCGGCTTCCTCGGTACGGTGATAGGTATGATCGTCACCTTCCATACCATGAAGATCAGCGGAGCGGGGGTCGAAATAGCCGCACTTAGCGGTGGCATCATGCAGGCCATGGTCACCACGGTGGCCGGTCTGGTGATCGGTATCGTGGCCTACGTTGCCTACAACACCTTGGTGGCCCGCGTGAACAAGGTCGTGCAGAACATGGAGGCGACGACCATCGCCTTCATGGACGTGTTGGATTCACCCGCCAAATAAGGAAGCCATGGCCCTAAGAAGCTCACACAAGGTCGACGCGGGGTTCGCCATGAGCTCCATGACCGACCTGGTCTTCCTGCTGCTCATCTTCTTCGTGATCGTGAGCACGCTGGTAAGTCCCTATGCCCTGCCGGTGGACCTCCCAAAGAGCGCCAACCAGACCAAAGAGAAACCCAAAGTCGCAGTGCGCATCGATGCTGAAGAGAATTTCAGCGTGAACAACCAGCTGATCGAACGCGAGCAACTGGAGAGTGTACTACAGGGGGAAATGAGCAAGCTGCCACCCGACCAGGCCGTTGTATTGCACGTGGACCAAAGCGTTCCCACGGGCCTTACTGTTGAAGTGTTGGACGTGGCCAAGCGGAACAAGTGGCGCATCATTCTTGCCACGAAGCCGAAGTAGTTCTTAGTTGAGAGGTTGGGTCGAGGGTTCGCACAACATCGCTACAGGGCACCTGTAGCGTCGCTCCGTCCCGATACGTATCGGGATGTATCGGAGCATCGGGTCGACAAAACATAATGAGGAGTTAAGGATTCAAGCACCGTTCAAGCACACAAAGCCATGAGCGCCATCACCATCGAACAAAAAAAGAGCGACAAGCGCACCGGAGCGATCTTCACGATACTGTTCCACGTGCTGCTTACGGTCCTCTTCCTGTTCTTCGGCCTGCAGCAGCCTGACCCCTTGCCCAAGGACGAGACCATCGAGTTGGTGATGGAGGACATGGGTGGCGGCGGTGGTAGTGTTGCTGCTGATACGCCGGGCAATCCCCAACCAACTCCTTCGACAACGCCAGCTCCTGTTGAACCGGATGAAGTAGCCACCGAGGACGATAGCCCTGTTGCAGTGCCGAAGCCTGTAATACCGAAGCCCAAGCCGAATCCAAAACCAGCGGAGCCTACCCCACCGAAGCCCAATCCCAACGCGCTCTTCACGCCTTCAACAACCCAGCCCAGCCCGCAGGATGGGCCACCCGGTGGAAGCGATCCGTCCACCAACCCAGGTGGTGGTGGTCTGGGTAGCTTCCATGGCACAGGGTTCGAAGGCCGCTTGGATGGCCGAGGATTGTCCAAAACACCCAGCTTCCGCAACGACAACACCGAATCCGGTAAGGTGGCCGTGGACATCCGCGTAGACCCTACCGGTAAGGTGGTGTATGCCAAAGGACGCATCGGATCACCCACTACGACCACATCGAGCCAACTTCACGCCCTGGCAGTAGGTTACGCCAAGCAGTTCTCCTTCAGTGCGAACCCCGGTGCAAGCAACGACCAGGCGGGCTTCATCGTGTTCGAGTTCCGCTTGCAGTAGACCTCGATAATCATTCACTGTGCCATCGCCCACCCTTCGACTCCGCTCAGGGAGGGCGCGCCATTGCTGAGCGGAGTCGAAGCATCGGCGCACGATGAATGATCTATGAGGTTTAGTAAGTGACCTACCCTGAGACGCTGGCGTACCTCTACGCGCAGCTCCCCATGTTCCAGCGTATCGGCAAGGCCGCCTACAAGGCCGATCTGGGCAATACACATGCGCTGATGACGCTGCTGGAGCACCCCGAACGCGACCTACGCAGTGTGCATGTGGCAGGTACCAACGGCAAGGGCAGCACCAGCCACCTGATGGCCAGTGTGCTGCAGGAAGCCGGTTACAAGGTCGGCCTGCACACATCACCGCACCTGAAGGATTTCCGCGAGCGCTTCCGCATCAATGGGGCAATGATCCCGGAGGGAACGGTGGTCCAATTCGTGGAAAAGTACCGCAACGGTTTCGAGCCCATCCAAGCCTCCTTCTTCGAATGGGGCGTGGGTCTAGCCTTCTGGTGGTTCCAGCAACAGCAGGTGGACATCGCCGTGGTGGAGACCGGCATGGGCGGGCGCTTGGATAGCACCAACGTGCTGCGCCCCGAAGTGTGCGTGATCACCAACGTGGGTTGGGACCACATGGACTTCCTTGGCAATACGCTGGAGGCCATCGCGGGTGAAAAGGCCGGGATCATCAAACCCGCTGTGCCTGCGGTGCTCGGCGAAGCGGACAGCGAAATTGTAGAGGTCTTCCGCCGCAAGGCCGAAGCGGAAGGAGCACCACTGACGGTGGTGGACCAGAACGCAGCCCTGCCCTACCCCAGCGCACTGCACGGCGAACATCAGCAACGCAACGCACGCACGGCCATGGCGGCACTACGGTCATTGCAGGCCAGAGCTTGGAACATTCCGGAGGAAGCCATTGAACGTGGCTTCGCGAACGTGCTCCGCAATACTGGCCTGCGTGGACGTTGGGAAATACTCGCTACGGCACCGCTCACCATCGCCGATGTGGCGCACAATGTGGACGGCATAAGTGCCATGCGAGCCACATTGGAGAGCACTCCGCACCGGGCACTGCATATCGTGCTCGGCATGGTGAACGACAAGGACCTCGGCAGGGTATTGACGGGACTGCCGAAGGAAGCCACCTACTACTTCTGCAAGGCGGACATACCAAGGGGATTGGATGCTCAAGAGTTGGAACAACAAGCCCGGACCCACGGCCTTATCGGCACATCACACAGCTCGGTAGCCATAGCCTTCGTGACTGCACGAACGGCGGCCCAAAGTGAAGATCTTGTACTTGTCACGGGAAGTGTATTCGTGGTGTCCGAGGTGTTATAGCTGGCGGTCCGCAAGTAAACTACTCGGGTGATCTGACCCCTTATGTACACCACACCAAAAACAAAGCCCCCCAATTCTCATTGGAGGGCTTGGTACCGTAAGAGTGGGACGTACTGGAGTCGAACCAGTGACCTCATGCGTGTGAAGCATGCGCTCTAAACCAGCTGAGCTAAC
>JBBEDG010000194.1:0-11264 GCA_040881405.1 Flavobacteriales bacterium
GCCCTGCATGGCATCTTGCAAGGCTGGCATATCGTGCAGGTCGCCTTCCACCCACTCGATGCGCTCCAACAGGGTTGCTGCATCCGCACGATAGTGGCGGAAGACACGCTCTACAATTCTGCGGTCGCTGCCAGCACGCACCAAGGCACGAACCCGCTTGCCAGCAGCTGTCAATTCCAACAGCAGGTGGCTACCCAGTATGCCGGTTCCTCCGGTGATCAGTTCCATTCTAATTGATCGCATTGCAGCACCGAACCCGTTGCGCAAGGGTCGGCAAGTTAGCCCGCCGAAACGCCCGGTTATCTTTGGCCGCTTCAATTGGCGGAGATCACCATGGCGAACGGATTCATTGATGAGCTGCGTTGGCGCGGCATGCTGCAGGACAGCACGCCCGGCGTGGAGGAACATTTGGCCAAAGGACCGCAGCGTGGCTACATCGGTTTCGACCCCACGGCCGATTCTTTGCACGTGGGCAACCTGGTGCAGATCATGTTCCTCACACACTTCCAACGCTCGGACCACCGCGCCGTGGCCTTGGTGGGTGGCGCCACCGGCATGGTGGGCGATCCAAGTGGCAAGAAGAGCGAACGCAACCTGCTGGATGAGGATGCACTGCGCCACAACGAAGCCTGCATCAAAGCGCAGTTGGAGCGCTTCCTGGATTTCAACCATGCCACCAATCCGGCACAACTAGTCAACAACTACGACTGGTTCAAGGACATGGGCTTCCTGCACTTCATCCGCGAAGTGGGTAAGCATATCACCGTGAACTACATGATGGCCAAGGATAGCGTGAAGACACGCCTTGAGACCGGCATCAGTTTCACCGAGTTCAGCTACCAGTTGGTGCAGGGCTACGACTACGTGCACCTGAACAAAGCGCTGGGCTGCACGCTGCAAATGGGTGGCAGCGACCAGTGGGGCAACATCACCACCGGCACCGAACTGATCCGCCGCATGGGTGGGGGCGAGGCCCACGCGGTGACCACGCCGCTGCTCACCAAGGCCGATGGGACCAAGTTCGGCAAGAGCGAAGGCGGAAACATCTGGCTGGATGCTGCGCGCACCTCGCCCTACAAGTTCTACCAGTTCTGGCTCAACAGCAGCGATGCCGATGCGCCGCGCTTCATCCGCATATTCAGCACACGTGGTAAGGAGGAGCTCGACGCGATCATAGCCGAGCACGAAGCGGCGCCGCACAAACGCACCTTGCAAAAGGAATTAGCGGCGGAGATAACCCAACGGGTTCACGGCGCCGATGAACTGCAGGCTGCCCTGCAGGCTACGGAGATCCTTTTCGGTAACTCCACGACCGAAGCACTGGCTGCGCTGACCGAAAAGCAATGGCTTGATGTCTTCGAAGGTGTGCCCCAAGCTGAGGTTGGTCGCGATGCACTGGTTGCTGGCATTCCCATCGCCGATCTCCTCAGCGAGGTGGGCGGCTTTCTGTCCAGCAAAGGCGAAGCACGCCGCGCGCTGAAGGAGAACAGCATCGCCGTGAACAAAGCCAAAGTGGGCGAGGAGCGCGTTGTGAATGCCGATGACCTGATGGGCGGTCGGTTCATCCTCCTGCAAAAAGGGAAGAAGAATTACTTCTTGGTGAAGGTGGGGTAAGGTCGCTCCGGCATCCTTTCTTCAGCACCCTGCACGGGCAGAAGGCCCGTACGACCTTATTCCACCATCAAATTACACCCCCTCACCTGGCTGTGATCGAACCTCCCCAACACCTCGAAACTGCCATCCGGATGCATACGCCCCAGATCCTGGGTGCTGATGAAAGGGCAGCTGGCGATGTTGGCCAGGTCGACCACATCGATGCCGCCGCTACGACCTGTGGGTAGCAGGGTGAACGGGTCGTTCACATCGCGGATGCGCACCTGCATCCAAGGTGGACAGCGGTAGCGGCCCTCGCCGATGCTCCATGCTTGGGAGAGCAACTCCGTCATGCCGTATTCGCTGTGGATGACTGGCACGTGGAAAGCTTCCTTCAAGATCCGGTGCAACTCTTCGCGCACCAACTCGGGTCGTCGTCCCTTCATGCCGCCGGTCTCCATGATGGTGGTGTGTCGCAGGGGCATGGGGTGCTGCTCGGCAAGGTCCAGCAGGGCGAAGGTCACACCCAGCAAAAGTGTCTTCTTCCCTTCGGTCTCGGAGCGGCGTATCACATCCGCAAGTTCGTCGTACTTGTACAGGTAAGTACCGCTGAGCGCATCGCCTGTGGCGTCGATGAGTTTTTCCGCCATGTACACCAGCGAACTTCCGGTACGTTCCAAGTAGGCAGGCAATAGGGCCAGGATGCGCCATTCCGCCGGGTCTCCGTACTCGGAACGGAAGGAGGTCGCGAACGAACGCTCATACATTTCCGGATAGGGAACATGGTGCGTGCTTGTGACCGCGCCTGTGGTTCCACTGCTGGTGAAGAGCAGGTCGGCTTGCAAGCCATCCAGCAAAACACGGTGGTTGCGGAACAGGCCTATGGGCAAGCAGGGGATCTCCTCAACGGAAGTAATAGTGCTGGGGGGACGCCCCAAGGCTTCCAGAAAGCTGCGGTACACCGGGTTGCTTGCGGCATGCAGGTGAAATAGTTCCAGTGCCAGCGCGTTGAATGCATCAAGGCCTTCCACACCGAAGGGCCGCTCCATAAGGCTCTGGATGCGTGCTTGCTGCGGATGGGACATGGCTGCTTCACTGCCTACCTTTGGAACGATGAAGAGCGTACCCGTAAGCTTCGCAAAAGTAGCCGTGCTGGCGGCTGTGCTAATTTTCGCAGTGGGGTGCTTCCCCAAGGAGCAGTTCCCCGTGGAGCCGAGCATAACCATGAAGTCCTTCGAGCAGTTCGGTGATTCGGCGTCGCTGACCATTTCCTTCACCGATGGGAATGGTGATATCGGATTGGAGCCTTCCAACCTGCAGCCTCCGTTCGATACCGGGTCCACCTATTTCCACAACATGTTCCTGGAGTACGAGGAATTGCAGAACGGCGTATGGGTGCGGCCCACCTTGGCCATTCCCTTCTACTACCGCATTCCAAACATCACCCCAACGGGCCAGAACAAGGTTCTTGAGGGTGATATCGCCGTTGCCCTGAAGCCTTGGCCCGTGTTCCCTGCTCCACCCGGCAGCCCGAACGATACGATACGCTTCAGTGTGCAGTTGGTGGATCGTGCTCTGAACCTGAGCAACACTGAGCTCACCGAGCAGGTTATCGTGGTCCACTGATCACATTTCGCCGGCCAAGGCTTCGGAAACATTGATCAGATGGTCGCCCACCTTCTCGCACGAGGAGAAGAGGTCGTTGTAGATCAAGCCGCTCTTCACGTTGTAGTCGCCTGCTTCGATGCTCTTCAAGTGCAGCTTGCGCAGCTTATCACGCTTTCGGTTGATGCGCTGCTCGGCTTCTACCGCTTCATCCAAGGAAACCTGTTCCTTTTCCGCATCGATGTTGCCGTGCATCACCTCGAAGGCATCTTCCAACAAGGCCCACATTTCCAGTAGATGCTGGCGCTGTTCAGGAGAGAACCACAGGCGCTCCTCCAGCTTACGCTCCATGGATTTGCTCATCTGGAAGAAGATGTCGCCCACCCGTTCCAGATCACCGGTAATGGCCAGAAGGCCTTGAATGCGCTGGGAGATCTCCTCGTTGCGTACCTCGGTACTGGTTTTCGTAAGGTACTTGCCGATCTCCACTTCGATACGGTCGGTTATCTGCTCGTATTTGGCGATGCGTTGCAGGAGTCGTTCGCGTTGTTTGGGGTCCTTGGCCGTTAGCAGTTCCCGCGTCATGCGCAACATTTCGTGGGTTACCTGCCCGAAACGGGCGATCTCCTTTCGAGCTTCGATCAAGGATACCTCTGGTGTAAGCGGGATATCGGCATCCAGGTATTCCAAGCGGTACTCTTCGTCCAGCTCGCCCCGCGAGGGTACCAAGCGGGTAACGATACGTTCCAAACCACCGATGAAGCCGATGAGCAGCAATGTATTGAGCACGTTGAAGGATATGTGCAGGAATGTCAGGGCCCACTTGATGGTGGTGGGCTCCTCGTATGGGGAGGCACCGAACATGCGCGTCACCTGGCCATCGATAATGCTTAGGTATGGCGTGAACAGTACAACAGCCCACGTGACACCGATGACGTTGAAGAGCAGGTGGGCGCGTGCTGTTCGTTTCGCCCATGCATTGGTTACCAGGGAGGCGATGTTCGCTGTGGCGGTGGTGCCGATGTTCTCGCCCAGCACCAGAGCGGCTGCCATTTCGTAGCCTATGGTGCCGTTCTCGCAAAGTACCAGGGTAAGGGCTATGGATGCACTGGAGGACTGGAGCACCACGGCAAGTGCCGTACCGATGAGGACGAAGAGCAGCACCGACCAGATACCCATTCCGCTGAGGTCATGAAGGAATTCCAGCGTCTGTGCGGAGGGTACGGGTATGCTCTGTTTCAGGAATTCCAGCCCAAGGAAGAGCAGTGCTGCACCGATCAGGAATTCAGCACCGGCCTTTGCCCGGGCAGTGCGCATGAAAAGTAGCGGGAAGGCAAGGCCGATGATGGGCAGGGCAAGCTTGGTGATGCTCAGGTCGGTGAAGACCGCCCAGCTGAACAACAAGGCCTTGATGGTGGTACCGATGTTGGCACCCATTAGCACGCTGATGGCCTGTCGAACTTGGAGCAGGCCTGCGTTCACGAAGCTTACCACCATCACCGATGCCGCGCTGCTGCTCTGGATCACAGCGGTGCTAAGCATGCCTGTAAGTACACCCATGCCCCGGTTGGCTGTCATGGCCTTCAGCACACCACGCATGCGGCCGCCGGCAACCTTTTGCAGCCCCTCGCTCATCACCTTCATGCCATAGATGAAGAGACCCAAGGAGCCCGCCAGGGTGAGGAATTCCAGGATGCCGAATCGCATGGCGCGAAGGTCGCTGTTTCTCGTGGAGATCGCGACGGATCAATAACTGACCGACCGTCGTGTTAAGCCAATATTAATTCCCGCCAAGGGCGCGGCTCAGGAAGCATGGGGGAAAGGTCCAGGTCTATCTTTGAGCACCTCCGTATTGCGCGGAAGTGGAATATTTCCCCCAGTGGGTCAACTATCTCCCAGGCAAGTCGCATGGATCGCCGCCCTCGTGGTGGCTATCCTCTCCGGAGTGTTCGCAGCGTTCGTGTTGTGGGGCCGTGTGGAGGCCATATCGCCGATCTGGTCATTGCCTTTCGCGGCGGCCATCCTGATCATCTCCTACAGTGCCTTCTCCTTCGGCATCGAACGCTTTATCCATAGCAGGATCAAGGTGCTGTACCGCACGGTACACGAGTTGAAACGCAGTAGACCCGAAGCATCTCGGACCGAACTTGAAGGGGACGCGCTCAACAAGGTGAACCTGGAGGTGCAGCAATGGGCCACGGAGCGCAGGACGGAGATCAATGAATTGCACGAACGTGAGAAATTCAGGCGTGAGTTCATCGGCAATCTTGCCCATGAGTTGAAGACACCGATCTTCAATATCCAAGGCTACATCCTTACGCTTTTGGAAGGCGGCTTGGAGGATGATAAAGTGAATCGTGATTTCTTGAACCGTGCGTCCAACGGAGTGGACCGGTTAATGAAGATCGTTGAAGACCTGGACCTGATCACCAAGTTGGAAAGTGGTGTGATGGACCTACGGATGAAGCGCATGGACCTGCACGAGCTGGTGCAGGAGGCAATGGTGGATCTGGATCTCGTGGCCAAGGAACGTGGCGTTCGTTTGCGCAACGAGCTTGCTTCGCCTACCATGGTCTATGCCGACCGGGATCGTTTGGCGCAGGTGTTCTCCAACCTCTTCACCAACGCGATCAACTACGGCAAGGATGGCGGCACATGCCGGGTGAAAAGCTACCCCTTGGGAGAGCAGATCCTTGTGGAGGTGAACGACGATGGCATCGGGATCGCTTCTGAGCATGTTCCGCGACTCTTCGAACGCTTCTACCGTGTGGGGAAAAGCAGGGCGCGAAATGAAGGCGGATCCGGTCTTGGACTGGCCATCGTGAAGCACATTATCGATGCGCACGGCCAAACCATCACCGTGAAGAGCAAGGAAGGGAAGGGGACCACCTTCAGCTTCACGCTCCAGAAACAACCCTGATCATCGCTTGGTCGTTGGCACCTCGTCGAAGAAGGTGATCTCGTGCTCGTTGTTGATGCTGATGCGTGGGATGTCATCGAACATGGTGAGCTTGCCTGTGACGCAGACCCGTTTGTTCATCAGGAACACCTCGGGGTCGTAGCTGAAATTAGGTCCGTTGTAGGACCAGATCGTAGCGTAGAAATCCTGGAAAGGGTGCATGCGATCGAAGTTCAGGTAGATGGCCTGTGCTTTCGTTGTCTTGCGCGAGCTGACCACCGTGCCGCAGATAGTGGCCGTTTTGCCGATGTGGTACTTGGCCTGCACGGTATTGAACATGCCGTTCGGTAGCGGCGCTTTCAAAGGCTCCATTTCGCCGAAGAAGGGGTCGCCCTCGGCGTACCAGCCCTTGGGCTCGCGCATGGCCTCGATGGCATCCTCCAATGTGTCGTCCAGGTTCGCGAAGAAGTCGATGCCGGTCAACTTCTCAACGCTGTCGATCGGCACCGCGTAGCTGATGGTGGGGTACTCGTTCTTTCCGTTCGTTTGCAGGAAGGCGATGCCTTTCGGAGAGTCGCTGTCCAGGTCCACAAGCACCTTGTAGAAGATCTCCGGAATACTCACATCGTTCTCGCGGTTCGGCTTTTCCATGATCGGCAATCCATCGCGCAGCACCGGCCCCGTTACCAGGAATACCCGGCTCTTGCTGAAGTTCACATAGCGCCGCACCCAATCCTCAAGCTCGGCCCACGACTCACGGTTCAATTCCGGCAATTGTGGACTAATGTTGCTGTACAAGTAAGTGGCCGCAAGTGCACCGTAGTTCCAGCGCATGTCAGCACTTGGCACCAAGTGGCCCCGGTCGTAACCGCTGTACCAGTAATCGGTGGTCGCCGCAGTACCGCCTTTCACCAGAGGGTCCGGGAGGAACGAATCGATGCGAGCAAGGTTACCAGTGATAAGATCCGGTGTAGCGATGTGCGCCACCCACTTTGCCTGCTTGTGCTTCTGGTCGTAGACCAACATGTGGCCCGGGTGGGTAATGAGTTCTTCGCCGGGTTCCAGCCTTGGAATGCCGCTGGCCAGAAGGTCGCGCCGAATGATGGCCAGTTTGGCCGAATCCATGCGTTGCACGTGATCAACACGGCGTTGGTCCAGTTCGTTCAGCTGCTTTTCAAGCTTCTTTAGCTGCTCACCGAGCGGGGTGTTCTCGCGCCCTGTTTGGGCTGATGCGATGCCAGCGAAAAGGCAGAGGGAAAGGGCGAGGATGTGGCGCACTGTCTTCATGGATGGTCGAAGGTAACTGACCGCGCTCAACGCAAGAGGCTTGCCAGATCCCTCAAGGCGTCCTCCAGCAGGGGGTGGCCATGGTGTGGCCGCGCCACCAGCCCCTTGTCCAGGTGCTTGAGTCCCGCGGCAAGGTCCATTTTATGCTGCCGCTGTACGGTGAAGCGACCGGTGCGCGCATGGAGTTCGCCGAGGTATTCCTGTTCGGCCTGACCGGGCGTGGGAATTACCAAAGCTGTGCGATCCAAGGCCACGAGGTCCATGAGTGTTGTGTAGCCACTGCGTGAAACAATGAATTCCGAAGCTGCCAGCTGCGCAGCAAGTTCCGAGGCATTCATATGTGGCACCTTGGTCACGTTGCCCAGTTGCTCTGTTCCGCTGTTGGCCGGAAGACCTTGTACCAGCAGGTGTTCGCCGGTCAAGCGTTGCAATTGGTCCGTGAGCAATTGCTCCAGAAGGGTGCGCTGGGGTTCCGGGCCACTTATCACGGCCACCACGCGAAAGCTGCGCTCTGTTCTTGGACCATCGGGTCGCATGCGGCTCACTGTCCCTATGTAGCGGGCATTGGCAGGTAGTGTTTTGCCGTGGGAAAGGTCGCCGGCCAGTCCGGGTGCATCCGGCTCGTCCATGATCCAGCAGCGATCGAATCGGGCGATCTGGTGGAGGTTCACTTTCCGCAAAGCAGCCTGGGCAATGGGCGTGAAGGGGAATACCTGGTGGGTGACGATCACGCTGGGTAGATCCGAACTGCGTATGCCAAAGCGTTGGTCGCTGATCACTGCATCCAAGCGCAGGTCCCTACGGATGCGGTCGAACAGCGCACGTTCGGCTTGCACGCTACGCAGCATGGCCGGAAACTGCCGGGCCATGCTCCACAACTGGTTGCGTCCCTTGCCGTAGCGGATGTTCACTCCCGGAAGTTGCACGTGTTCCAGATGTGGGAACTCACCAGTGAGCACGGCCAGTGGTCCCCTGTCCGCGCCAATGACTGGTACTGCATCGAGCTCCAACAGCCTTTGGATGATGGGGATGCAGCGTGTGCTGTGCCCAAGACCCCAGTCAAGGGGTGCTACCAGGATACGTGCGCCGTTGAACATCGTGGGGTCAAAGGTGCGGCGCTTCACTTCAAGTCATCGTTAAGCCAATGCAAGTTCCCGTGCGGTCCAGCATCTGGGCTTCACGCTAAATTCGCGGCCCTTGCGAGCAGAGCTCGTTGGTCGATGTTCGTGGTTCGGACCGCACTCCGATCACTACCAGCGTGGATCGGACAACGACCATCGACCAGCGAACAACGAGCATCGAAGACCGAAGACCTACCCCATGGGCAAGAACAAGATCTCCCGCTTCGCTGAGAACCTCACTTTCGAGCACGTCATCCAGCCCACCTTCCAGCAACTTGTTAAGGAAGGTCTTGTACAGCGTGGCCGATGGAACGAACTGCTCTTCAAACGGGAAGCGCCGTTGGTGCTGGAACTGGGATGCGGCGGTGGCGAATACACCGTTGGCTTGGCGCGCCTAAGCCCTGCTCGGAATTATCTCGGGGTGGACATCAAAGGCGCTCGGCTATGGCGCGGTGCGCGTGCCGCCAAGGAAGCAGGTTTGACCAACGTAGGTTTCCTGCGCACCCATGTGGACCACCTGTTGAAGTGTTTCGGCCCGCAGGAGGTGGACGAGATCTGGCTCACCTTTAGTGACCCCCAACTGGGCAAACCGCGCAAACGCCTTACAAGCCCTTTGTTCCTGGCCCGCTACAAGGAAGTGCTGAAACCCGGTGGCGTGGTGCACCTGAAGACCGACAGCCCCGACCTGTATGAGTACACCTTGGGGATGATCGCGGAGCACAAGTTGCCGGTGTTCGAGCAAAGCGCGAATGTGTATGCCGATCTGGTGACGCGAGTTCCACCGGAAGAGCAGGCGGTGCTGAATATTCGCACGTTCTACGAAAGCATGTGGTTGCAGGAAGGTCGGACGATACATTATGTGCGGTTCGGAGTTCATTGATCGATGGAAACCATTTGCCTGAAGCCCATACGCCTTACCCGTTCGGCGTACTTCCGCCTGCTCGTGAAGATCCGGCTTCGCAAAACTGGCTGGCTCTATGCCCTGCTCCTCGTTATGGGTTTCTTCTATCTGGTCAAATGGAGCGGCGAACCATTGCATATGTTCATTACCATACTTTGCTTTGGCTGGCCCCTATTCATGCTGGCTTGGTTCTATGTTTGGACAGGTCGCAAGGATAACCGCAACATCTACGAAGAGCGGTACTTCGTGCTGGATGAGGAGAAGGCCGTAGGCACTACCCCCGGCGGAGTGCGGAGCGAGATACCATGGTCTTATGTGCAGCGTGTGGTGGAGGTGGATGGCCGCTATCTGCTTTACATTTCCGCTGGACAAATGCTCATCCTGGATAAATTGGCCTTCCCGGACAAGGATTCTGAAGCTCGCTTTTTGAGCTGGGTGAATACGTACCGTTCCGCCAAATAATGGCCAAGCGCACCATTATCAACGACGCCGTCCAAGAGCCGTCCCTTCCGGGAGGCAGGCGCGATTTCTTCGCGGACGTCATGGACGTGGTGCGGCAGATCCCCAAGGGCCGGGTGACCAGCTACGGCGCCATTGCCAAGTACCTCGGTGCCGCCCGAAGTAGCCGGATCGTGGGCTATTGCATGAATAGTAGCCATGCCCAGAAGCCTCCGGTACCCGCACACCGCGTGGTGAACCGCATCGGAATGCTCACAGGCAAGCACCACTTTGCTACACCGACGCGGATGGAAGAGCTCTTGAACAAGGAAGGTGTGCTCGTTAAGGACGACCAAGTGGTGGACTTCCGGAAACATTTCTGGGACCCTGCGTCTGAACTGGGTATCTGAGCTGCCGGACGCGGAGGCAAGAGGAAATGGATCGTCCATCGCTTATCTTCATACTCCCCAACCCTAGCCACCATGACCATCCATATACTACACGACGACCTGGATGCCACCATCGACGTACATCCCGTGCAGCGCTTGGTAAGGCTTACTTGGAAGCACCCTGTTGCAGGCTCGGAGTACCGTGCCCTGCTGACACGTTTGCTTGGTGTCGTGAAGGACCAACAGCTCAAGCTTTGGTTGAGCGATGGGTGCAAGGCCGGCCCCATCCTTTACGAAGACCAAGTGTGGACCACACGGGAGTTCATGCCCATGGTGCTGGCTGCCGGTCTTGTAAGGATCGCAATCGTTAACAGCAAGGATGGCCTGAACCTGTTGGCCGTGGACCGAATGGTGAACGCTACACCCCCGGACGCTCCTTATGACATCGCTTTCTTCGAGGACCCTGCCATTGCGCAGCTGTGGCTGATGGATCCCTCCAAGTCAAGGGCAGGGGTGGAGACACCTTTGGATCCAGGTTCGGCCGAAGCCTGATCATCGAACGCTACGCCTTGGTAGGCGTTACTTTTGCACCTGCCGCCCGGTAGGCAGAACCCAGCCATGAGCTTCACCAAGGACGCCGTCCTCTCAGCCCTTTCCCGCATCATCGAACCCGACCTCAAGAAGGACATCGTGGCCCTCGACCTGGTGCGCGACATCCATATCGCAGGCAATACGATCAGCGTTCATGTGGAGGTGAGCAACCCCGCCATGCACAGCCGCAAGCGCATGGAGGAGGCCATCACCTTCAACCTGAAACAGGTGTTGGGCCAGGATGTGGCCGTGATGGCCAACGTGACGCCCCTAAGCGGTGAACGGGGCACCCTGCGGAAAGTGTTGCCTCACGTCAAGCACATCGTGGCCATCGCCAGTGGAAAGGGAGGTGTGGGCAAGAGCACCATCACCGCCAACCTCGCGGCCGGTCTTGCAGCGCGCGGCCTGAAAGTGGGCTTGGTGGACGCCGACATCTACGG
>JBBEDG010000195.1:0-11227 GCA_040881405.1 Flavobacteriales bacterium
CGCTCTACGACCAGGGCCTACTGCGGACCGAAAGGCCCGGCGTTCCCAGCATCGTGGTGGGCAACCTAGCGCTGGGTGGTACGGGCAAGACGCCGCATGTGGAGCTGGTGCTGCGCACGCTGGAAGGCCTTGCGCCTTTGGCTACGCTGAGCAGGGGTTATGGCCGAAGCGGCACGCAGATACGGGAGGTGCAGGAGCAGGATGATGCGTCCACCGTGGGCGATGAACCCCTGCAACTGAAGAGGAAATTCCCCGCCGTACACGTTTTCGTGGGTGCCGACCGGCGCGCGGCGCTGGCGCACATGCAGGAACAGTTGCCTGCGTTGCAAGCCGTGGTGCTGGACGATGCATTCCAACACCGGCGCGTGGATGCAGGGCTGGACATCCTGCTTACCACGTGGCACCGACCTTGGCACCGTGATGCATTGCTTCCGGCCGGGCGTCTGCGCGACCTGCCCTCACGAGCACGCATGGCGGATGTGGTGATCGTGAGCAAATGCCCGGCGCTTCCACAAGCTTCGGAACAGGAGCGCTGGCGGCGGGAATTGGGGTTGCGGGCTGGGCAGGAGCTTTTTTTCAGCGGTATCGAGTATGTGGCGCCACGCTACGTAAGTCGACCCAGTGGCTCCGATGCATATCGGAGGACGGTACAGTACCCTAGTGGCGATCCGGGGGGGGTGGTACTGATCACGGGAATTGCGGACCCGGCACCGTTGCTGGCGCATGTGAAGGGTTTGTTCAGCTCTGTGGAACACGCGGCCTTTCCTGACCACCACCGCTTCACGAACAATGACCTGCAAGGCCTCGCGGCGCGATGCGCTAATTTCGCGCCCGGCCCGAAAATGCTGCTTACCACCGAGAAGGACGCCACGCGCCTGCTGCCCCTGATTCCGGGAAGCGCGCTAAGCTATGTTCCCTTGGCGGTTATAGCCATGCAGGCCGTTATCCTGAACGAACCCGAGCGCTTCGCAGCCCTTATCCGAGACCATGTTGCAACGCATCCAGCGCATCGCTGAACACCTTAAGAAAGCCACCGACGGCTTTGTGCCCGAGACCGGGATCATCCTTGGTACGGGCCTCAGTGGCTTGGGCAAGGAGATCGATGTGAAGTATTCGATCGCCTATGGCGACATCCCCGATTTTCCGGTAAGCACCGTGCAAGGGCACCCCGGCAAACTGCTCTTCGGTATCCTGGGCGGCAAGCCCGTGGTGGCCATGCAGGGCCGCTTCCACTTCTACGAAGGTTGGACCATGGGCGAAGTGGTGCTTCCGGTGCGGGTGATGAAGTACCTCGGCATCCAACGGCTCTTCGTGAGCAATGCCTGTGGCGGAGTTAATCCGGCTTTCGAGACCGGCGACCTGATGATCCTGAACGATCATATCTGCCTCTTCCCCAACCCGCTCATCGGTCCCAACATCGATGAACTGGGTCCGCGTTTCCCGGACATGAGCGAGCCCTACGACCATGCCTTGATCGCCACGGCGAAGGACATCGCGGCACGCAACAACATCCCGGTGCAACAGGGCTGCTATGTCGGTCTTACGGGCCCCACGCTGGAAACCCCGGCCGAGTACCGCTACATGCGCATCATCGGCGGCGATGCTGTGGGCATGAGCACCGTGCCGGAAGTTATCGCCGCGCGGCAGATGGGCATCCCTTGCTTCGCCATGAGCGTGATCACGGACATGGGGGTGGAAGGCCGTATCGAGAAGACCACCCACGAGATGGTGCAGCGCGTAGCCGAGAAGGCCGAGCCGAAGCTCACGCTGATCATGAAGGAACTCATCGCCAGCTGCTGATATGAGCGCAACGCAAGAAGTCGTTACAGGCACCGGAGCGCCCCACTGGAGCGAGAAGTACGAACTGGTGGTGGGCCTGGAGGTACACGCCCAGCTGAACACCAACAGCAAGGCATACAGCAGCGACCCCAATGCCTACGGCGACCACCCGAACACCAACGTGAGCGTGCTTACGCTGGGGCACCCCGGTACACTACCCGTGGTGAACAAGCAGGTGGTGGAACATGCCATCCGCATTGGGCTGGCCACCAATTGCAGCATTGCGCCGTGGATGCACTACGCCCGCAAGAACTACTTCTACCCCGATCTGCCCAAAGGCTACCAGATCACGCAGGACAAAACGCCGATCTGTACGGGCGGGTATGTGGATATACCGGATACTCGGATGGCATCGGGCGACTCCGGGTCGGGGCCCAGAGTGGCAAATGCGGGGGATGAAAAGATCTCGGATAAAGGTGCGCAAGATCCCTTCGCTGCGCTCGGGATGACGCGCATCGGTATTACTCGGATACACATGGAGGAGGATGCGGGAAAGAGCATCCACGATGTGGATCCCTTCAACACCTTGGTGGATCTGAACCGTGCCGGGGTACCGCTGGTGGAGATCGTGAGCGAGCCTGATCTGCGCAGCGGACAAGAAGCCTACGACTACCTCACCGAGATCCGCCGTCTGGTGCGCTACCTGGACATCTGCGACGGCAACATGGAGGAAGGCAGCATGCGCTGCGATGCCAACATCAGCCTACGGGTGAAGGGTGTTGAAGCATTCGGCACCCGTTGCGAGGTGAAGAACATGAACAGCTTCCGCAACGTTGTGCGTGCCATCGAATTCGAGGCACAACGCCAGAGCGAGATCCTCGATGCGGGCGGCGTGATCCACATGGAGACGCGCACCTTCGATGCTGGCAAGGGCAGCACCGTGGGTATGCGCAGCAAGGAACTGGCGCACGATTACCGCTACTTCCCTGAGCCCGACCTGCAACCCATCACCGTTACAGAGGCCACCAAGGAAGCCATCCGCAAGGCCATGCCGCCTCTGCCGCGCGAACTGCGCGAGAAGTACACGGGCAAGCTGGGGCTGAGCGAATACGACGCCGGTATCCTGACCGATGACAAGGCAACGGCGCTCTACTACGAAGCCCTGATCGGCCTCACCAGCAATTACAAGGGCGCGGCCAACTGGGTGATGGGCGATGTGCGTAGCTGGATGAACGAGCGCGGACTGACCATGGCGGAGTTCCCCATTACGGCGGAACGACTGGCCGGGTTGATCGCGTTGATCGATGGTGGCAAGGTTAGCCACAGCATCGCCAGCCAGAAACTCTTCCCGCTGATGCTGGAGAACAGCTCTTCTTCCGCCGAGGAACTGGCCGTAAAGCACGATCTGGTGCAGAGCACGAACGAGGACGAGATCACCGCCATCGTTCAGCGTGCCATGGCCACCTACCCGGACAAGGTGGAGGCGTACCGCAATGGAAACAAAGGCCTGCTGGGCCTCTTCATGGGCGAAGTGATGAAAGGAACCAAAGGCAAGGCCGACCCCAAACGCGCCAATGAAGTGGTGCGCAACCTACTTGACGCTTAGACCAGTTGAAGACCATGTACCGCACGACACTCTTTGCTGCAACGGCCGCAGTGCTGCTGGCAGCCTGCACGAACAACGGTGGCACCACCGTGGATGTCACCATTGAAGGCGCCGCAGGGCGCACCGCCATGCTGGAACGTTTCGAGCGTGGCCAGGCATTCGTTCTGGATTCCGTGACCCTCGATGCCAATGGCCACGGGAAGTTGAGGGCAGCCTCGCTTCCGCTGGATTTCTACCGCGTACATCTGGGCAACGAACAAGCCGTGGTGCTGGCAATGGACAGTACCGAGAGCCCCGTGGTAGTGGCCAACCTCGAAAGCCTGAACGTACCCGCCAGCATTTCAGGATCGGCACACACAGAGGCGTTGTATGCTTTCCAAGCCAGCGTGGATGCCTACGAAGCCAAACGACAGGAACTGCGCGAAAAAATGACCGCCACCCCCGAGCAAGGCACTGCCTTGATGGACGAACTGAACGCCTTGAATGCGAGCTTCTATGCCGAATGCAAGAGCATGGTTGAGAAGAACAGCGGTTCGCCCGTGGCCATAACCGCGCTTAGTAAGCTGAACATCCAGCGCGATTTCGAGCTCTTCAAGCAGGTGCGCAATGCGCTGCGCCAGACCATGCCCAATAGCACCTTCTTCGCCCAATTCCGCGAGAACGTGGACCGCATGGAGCAGCAGGAGCTGGCCATGAAGCTGCAGGAAGAGGAAGAAAAGCGATTGGCCAACATGCTGCCAATAGGCGGTATGGCACCCGACATCCGTCAGCAAACGCCCGATGGAGGAACCTACGCGCTCAGCGACATGCGGGGCAAGTACGTGTTGATCGATTTTTGGGCCAGCTGGTGCAAGCCCTGCCGGATCGAGAATCCCGCAGTGAAACGGGTGTACGACAAGTACAGCAAAAAAGGCTTTGAGATCCTTGGGGTTTCATTGGACCGTAGCCAGGAAGCTTGGGTACAGGCCATCCAAGCCGACGGCCTGCCGTGGAAACACGTGAGCGATCTGGGCTTCTGGAACAACGCGGCCGCACAGGAATACGGCGTCAGCAGCATCCCCTTCACCGTGCTGGTGGACAAGGAAGGCAAGATCATCGCCAAGGGCCTTCGCTCGCAGCAACTGGAGGCCGAACTGGCCAAGATCTTCGGGTCCTGAGGCCCTTTGCCCAATACGGGACCTGTTGCTGTAACAAGTACTAAGCCTCGTGCGTCCCATCTAAAACTTATCGTTCAATGCCCCAAGGTCATATCGCATTGCCGGTCGTTCTATTCTCGGCGCTTTCCCTTTCCGCACAGACCAAGCAGGTACCCGACTACTTCCAGCAGCGCGTGGACTACAGCATCGACGTGCGTTTGGACGATGTGGCGCATGTCCTGCATGGCAACGAGACCTTCGTCTATGCCAACCGTAGCCCGGATACCCTGCATACCCTGTGGATCCACCTGTGGCCCAATGCCTACCGCGATCGCAGCAGCGCGCTGAACAAACAACTAGTGCGCGACGGGAACTTGGACCTGCACTATGCGACCGAAGAAGAACGCGGTAATATCGACAGCCTCGACTTCAGAACGGATGAAGCGGAATTGACCTGGGGCTACCATGAGGAACATGCGGACATCGCATGGATCAAGCTTACCACACCACTTGCTCCTGGTGGCTCGACCACGATCAGCACCCCATTCCGGGTGAAGATCCCCGACAGCAAATTCTCGCGCTTGGGGCACACGGGACAAGCCTACCACGTTACGCAGTGGTATCCGAAGCCTGCGGTATACGATCGCAATGGTTGGCATGCCATGCCCTACCTCACGATGGGTGAATTCTACAGCGAGTTCGGCAATTTCGATGTTAGCATAACACTACCTGCGAACTACGTGGTGGGTGCTACGGGCCTGATGCAGGACAACCCGGAGGAAGAGGCCTGGATGAACGAACGGGCTGGACAAGCACCTACAGAAGACACTTCGAAAGAAGCAAATGCTTTCCCAACATCGGATGACCGTACCAAGACGCTACGATTCGTGCAGGACAAGGTGCATGATTTCGCGTGGTTCGCGGACAAGCGTTTCGTTGTGCGCAAGGGCAGCGTGACGCTTGAGCGGAGTGGGCGCGACGTCACCACATGGGCGCTATTCACCCCACGCAATGCCAAACTTTGGGAAGGTATGGGCATCGAGTCGCTCAACGAGAGCGTGAAGTACTACAGCCAATGGGTAGGCGACTACCCTTACGATGCCTGCACCGCGATCGACGGAACGATCAGCGCCGGCGGGGGCATGGAGTACCCCATGATCACCATCATCGGGAACATGGGCAGCGCCGAAAGCCTGGACAACGTGATCGCGCACGAAGTAGGGCACAACTGGTTCTACGGTATCCTCGGAAGCAATGAACGCGATCATCCGTGGATGGATGAGGGCATCAACAGCTTTGTGGAGAAGCGCTACATGCGGCTGCGCTACCCGAGCGGTGGGCTCAGCATCGGAGGTGTGCCGGGCTTGAAGAAATTGACGGAGCACGTCACCGATGGACATCGTTTCTTGAGCGAAGCTGCCTATCGCCTCAACGCCCGACGCAACCTGGACCAGCCCATAGAGACCTGCTCGCACGACTACACGCAGATCAACTACGGTGGCATTGTTTACAGCAAGACGGCCCTGGTCTTCGATCAGCTCTTCGCCTATCTGGGTGATGAGGTATTCGACCGCTGCATGCATGCCTACTACGAGGAGTGGAAGTTCAAACATCCTGCGCCGGAGGATGTGCGGCGCGTGTTCGAGCGGGAAAGCGGGAAGGACCTCGGTTGGATGTTCGATGAACTGATCGGAACAGCTCGCAAAGTGGACATCGAACCCGTGGGACTTCGGGGCGATCAACTGACCTACCGCAGCACGGCGGCCGATGGCTTCCCCATCCACGTCACAGCATGGCGTGGCGATACGGAATTGGGTACCACCTGGCTGGATGGACAGAATGGGAAGCATACCACCAAGCTACCGTGGACCGAACCCGACCGTGTACGACTGGATGCTGGTGCCCGCACCCTCGACATTGATCGCCGCAACAATGAAGTGCGCAGCCATGGCCTGTTCCGCCGCCACGCAAAGCCTGAAGTGAAGTACTTGCTTGGTTTGGAGAAGGACGACCGTCGCAGTGTTTACTGGACCCCGCTGGCCGCGTGGAACGGGCACGATGGATTCCAAGTGGGTCTGCTGCTGAACAACACCATCTTCCCCAGCCAACGCACGGAATGGGTCATAGCACCGCTCTATGGTCTGGGTAGTGAACGTTTGGGCGGTGCAGCACGGATCGAGCACCACTTCGACCGCTTGGAGAGCCGCTTGTTCCAGAACATCCACCTGGGCTTGAGCGCCCGCAGCGCGTCCACCTTCCACGACCACTTTGCCGATGCATGGTACAGCAAGCTGGCACCTTCCATTGTGTTCGATATGAAGCGCGACCCTTTGACACGGCCTTGGAAACACAGCATCAGTCTACGCGCTGTGCAACTTTGGCAGGAGCAGCGCATAGCTCCGCCGGAAGGTCCGTCCTCCAGCAGCACAGGAAATACCTACGGAGAACTGATCTACCGTGCTATCAATACCACCACGCTCACGCCTTCGGAGATCATCCCTACGGTGACCTACAACGCTGAATTCGTGCGCGTTTCGCTGGAACTGAAGCAGGCCTTCACCTACAACAAGAAGAAGGACCAACTGCGCCTTCGTGCGTTCGCGGGCAGCATACTGCATCGCGGTTCGGGGTTCTACGAAAATCCGCTCAATGCCTGGGGGCTCACTTGGGGACCAGAGGACCTGCTCTTCGACCACGCCTACCTGGAACGGGGCGCCACGACCAACTCGCTGAGCCGTCAGTTCGTCAAACAACAAGGTGCTTTCAAGACCCCCTTCCGACAGGGCGGAAGCGATGACTGGATGGCCGCAGTGAACATGGAACTGGACCTGCCATTGCCGCTGCCCATTTCGCTTTTCGCCAGCACGGGCTGGGTGCCAACGCGTACTATCACTGTATCGGGCAGTACCAACGGAGTTGCCAACTACTACGAAGCGGGCATCGGTTTCCAGGCGATACGCGATGTGCTGGAGATATGGATGCCTCTGTTCGTTTCCGAGAACATCGCTGATGAGGAGGAATTCCTTGGACGCAGCTTCGGGGAGCGCATCCGTTTTATCATTGCGTTGGAGCGCTTGGATCCGACGAAGGCCTTGAGGAGGTTGAAACCCTAGGCGTATCAAGGTCGCACAGGCGTCCCGCCTGTGCGACCTTATACCGATCTTCGCCACGCATGCAGCCCGGCCAAAAGATCCATTTCCTCAGCGACTTCCACCTTGGCGTGCCGGATGCAGCGAGCAGCCTGGCGCGTGAAAAGCGGATCGTGGCCTTCCTGGATGAGGCCGCTAAGGATGCTTCGGAGATCATGCTCCTGGGCGATCTCTTCGACTTCTGGTTCGAGTACAAGCGAGCCGTGCCTCGGGGCCATGTGCGGCTGCTGGGAAAACTCGCTGAGTTGACCGATCGCGGTATTCCCGTCCACCTCTTCATCGGAAACCACGATATGTGGATCTTCGATTACGTGCCTTCAGAAACAGGTGTTATCGTACACCGTGAACCCATCGTGCGAGAGATCAACGGCAAACGTTTCTTGATCGGGCATGGTGATGGACTTGGCCCTGGCGACCATGGCTACAAGTTCATGAAGAAGGTGTTCCGCAACCCGGTATGCCAGTGGCTCTTCGCACGGCTCCACCCCAACTTCGGACTATGGCTTGGCGATTTCTGGAGTGGCCGCAGCCGCAAGAAGAGCTACGCCAACGACCGCAAATGGCTGGGGGAAGACCAGGAATGGCTGGTGCAGTACTGCAAGGACGAGTTGAAGACCGCGCACTACGACTACCTGATCTTCGGGCATCGGCACCTCCCCATCGACATGCCTGTTGGTGCCAACAGTCGATACATCAACCTCGGCGACTGGATCACGTACTTCACCTACGCCACCTTCGATGGCAGCGAGCTGAAGTTGATGAAGCGGATGAGTGACCCTTCGACAGGCTCAGGGCCGTTGAGTGGGGATGTGCGGATCACGGGTGGGCCTGCGGTTTAGGGATCGGTTGTCAGTTGGCAGTTATCAGTGGCGTTGTGCAAGGAACTTGCGCAGCCACAGCCCGAGGGTCAGCGCTTCGTATTGCTCCTGGGCTGGATCGACGCACCCCCTGACAACTGACATCTGACAACTGGGACCAGACAACTGCCCCTGCCAACTACTTCCCCAGCCTCGCCACCAGATCCACCAAGCGCGAGCTGTACCCATACTCGTTATCGTACCAGCCCATCACTTTCACCATGTTGCCCACAACACTGGTGAGTTGTGCATCGAAGACGCAGCTGTGCGGGTCGCCTACGATGTCCACGCTTACGATGGGGTCTTCGGTGTAGCGAAGAATGCCTTTGAGCCTGGCGTTCGAAAGGGCCTTGAAGTGGGCGTTTATTTCCTCCGCGCTCTTCACGTTCTTCACCCAACAGGTGATATCGGTGATGGAACCATCGGGAACAGGAACGCGGATGCCACCACCGCCGAGGCGACCTTCGAGTTCAGGAAAGATCCGCGTGATGGCCTTGGCAGCACCTGTAGTGGTGGGTATCATGGAGACAGCAGCAGCACGCGCACGGCGCAGGTCGCGGTGCGGAGCATCATGCAGGCGCTGATCGCCGGTGTAGCTGTGTATGGTGGTGATGAAGCCATCCTCGATGCCGCACAGCTCCTGGATACCCAAGATCATGGGTGCCGCACAGTTCGTAGTGCAGGACGCGTTCGAGACCATGGTATCCGAAGCCTCCAGGATGTGGTCGTTCACGCCCAAGACCACGCTCTTGATGTCCGGATCCTTTGCCGGTGCGGAGAGAACCACCTTCTTCGCGCCTGCTTTCAAGTGGGCACCTGCTGTTTCGCGTGTAAGGAAATGCCCGGTGCATTCGATCACCACGTCGATGCCCAATTCGGCCCATGGCAAGTTCGCCGGATCCTTTTCGGAATAGGCTTTCACCTTCCTGCCGCCAAGGATCAAGTGTTCAGTATCGTGCCCCACTTCACCCGGGAAAACACCGTGGATGGAATCGTACTTGAAGAGGTGGGCAAGGGTTGCATTGTCCGTCAAGTCGTTCACTGCGACCAGTTCGAGGTCATTGCGTTCCGAAAGCAAGCGCGAGGTTACACGTCCGATCCTGCCGAAACCGTTGATGGCTATGCGTAGCATGAAGAAAATTGGTGGGTCGTACGTGGTGAATGGTGGATGGAGGGCCGCACATGATCACGGGTGGGCCCCATTCGCCATTCACCGATGACCCTCCTACTTCTCAAAACATGTGCTTTTCCGCGTGGTAGCTGCTCCTTACAAGAGGCCCGCTTTCCACGTAACGGAAGCCTTTCTCGAGCCCGATCGTCTTGTACTTGGCAAAGGTGTCCGGATGTACGAACTCCTGAACGGCGAGGTGCTCCTTGGTGGGCTGCAGGTACTGGCCCAGGGTAAGGATGTCCACGCCCACGCTCAGCAGGTCGTCCATGGTCTCCAGTACTTCCTGCTCACTTTCGCCAAGGCCGAGCATCACGCCGCTCTTGGTGCGGAGCCCGGCGCGCTTGGAACGCATCAGCACCTCCAGGCTGCGGTCGTACTTGGCTTGGATGCGCACCTCTTTGGTGAGGCGGCGAACGGTTTCGAGGTTGTGGCTCAGGATCTCGGGAGCGGATTCGGTAAGCACGGCCAGGTTCTCCCACTTCCCTTGGAAATCTGGTATCAAGGTCTCCATGGTCGTACCAGGGCAACGGCGGCGTATGGCACGGATGGTCTTGGCCCAGATGTCGCTGCCGCCGTCCTTGAGGTCGTCGCGATCCACGCTCGTGATCACGCAGTGCTTCACGCCCATCAGTTCCACGCTGCTGGCCACACGGGCGGGCTCGAAGGGGTCCACCGCTTCGGGCCTGCCGGTGGCCACGGCACAGAAGCCACAGCTGCGGGTACACACATTGCCCAGGATCATGAAGGTGGCCGTGCCGGCACCCCAGCATTCGCCCATGTTGGGGCAATTGCCGCTTTGGCAAATGGTGTGCAGCTTGTGCTCGCCAACGATGGAGGCCACCTTGCGGAACTCCGGGCCGGTAGGCAGTTTTACCCGTAGCCAGGCAGGTTTCCGAATACGCTCCTGCTCGGCCACGGCCGTACTCACTTGATCGCTCATTGCGTGTATTTCTTACCGAACTGCACCGAGAGGTAGAACTGGAAGAAGAACTGCTTGTTCACGACACCCTCCAATTCTGCCATAATGGGTATCACCACGGGGTAGGCATCCACGCTGGCGCCCACCTCGATAGCTTTGATACCCGATGCCTGCCCACTGTGCTCGAAGTTGAATCCGAAGCGGCCGAAACCGCCGGGGTAAATGCGCATTTCCCCAAATCCATTGAACCACGATGCCCTTCCGAAGATGTTCTGGATATCGTGTATAGCGGGGTCGTAACGTTCGGTCACGATGATGTCGTACGGGAAGTTGTCCGGCTTGCCGATCTGCAGGTACACCGGTTTCACAAAGGCCAGCGAAGGACCAATGCCCCAGACGTAGTTCACTTCCACCCCACTGCGCCGGATCTTGTCGGCGATCTGGTGTTTGCCCCCGAAAGTGGGGCGTAGCACCAGCATGGTATTCTGCTTACCGTAGAAGTAGCCCCGGGAATCCTCGTAAAAGGGGTTGAAGCTTTTTATCTCCTTGGGATGCTTCATGCTGGCGATCTCCACTCCCAGCAGTCGGCGGTTCTTTGCCGTGGTATGCT
>JBBEDG010000196.1:0-8841 GCA_040881405.1 Flavobacteriales bacterium
CTTCGCCGCCAAGCAGCGCCCCAGCTTCGATCCCTTGATCGTACACATAGGCAAGCGCGACGACATCCACCGCGTGGTGAAGGAGCTGCCACCCGGTGCTGAAGCCTTGATGGATGCCTTCTGGCCCGGCCCGCTCACGCTGGTATTGCCCAAGCAAGCAGCAGTGCCAGATCTGGTGACCAGTGGGCTTGATACCGTTGCCGTGCGCATGCCGTCGCACCCACTAACACTGGAGCTGTTGCGCCTGCTGGATTTCCCCTTGGCGGCACCCAGCGCCAACCCCTTCGGCTACGTCAGCCCAACCACCGCGCAGCATGTGGCCGACCAGTTGGGCGACAAGGTGCCGTACATCCTGGATGGTGGCCCATGCAGCGTGGGCGTTGAATCCACCATCGTCGGGTGGGACGGTGGGCGTTGGCATTTGTACCGCCCCGGTGGCATACCCTTGGAATTGATCGAAGCCGTCATCGGCCGCGTGGAACCCGCCGTGAAACAGGTGTTGCCTGTGGCCCCAGGCATGTTGGAAAGCCACTACGCGCCCCGCAAGCCGGTACACGTTGGCGATGTGCCAGCACTGCTGCGCCGCTTTGCCGGTGAACGCATCGGCATCATCAGCTTCCGAACAGAGTATCCGGCCCACCGCTGCGAAGTGCTTTCCGAAGGCGGTGATATGGCCGAAGCGGCGCGCCACCTCTTCGCCGTGTTGCGCGAGTTGGACAGCACGGACTGCAGCGTGATCCTGGCCGAGGAGTTCCCCGAAGAGGGGCTGGGCCGCGCCATCAACGATCGTTTGCGAAGGGCTTCCACGAAGCGCTGAAGATCGGTCGATCCGAAGGCGAAATCCGTCGAAATTTCCAAGCAGGATGTGTCGGCTCGGGGGTGGCTATTTGTCGAGAACGGTATTTCATGACCGTATCTTCATGATCCACCAACCTTCCGCAAGCCATGAGCACCACCCTCAACACCAAGGAACTGACGTTGGTCTACGACAGCACGACATCCGAAGGACGCAAGGCTTTGGCCTACGCGTACTCGCTTGCCACCAAGGTGAACAAACAGGACGTGAGCGCGGTGAGCCTCAGCACAACCTTCGTAAGGCAGGTGCTGAAGCAACTCAACCTGCGCCCCAAGGACCTGCTTAATCGCGCGCACCCCTACTACCAGACCAACTTGCGTGGCTGCGACTTCGATGCCGAAGGTTGGTTGCAGGTTGTGGCGCACAACCCCATGTTGCTCAAAGCCCCCATCGCGCTGCATGGCGACCGGGCTGTTCTCTGCGAACCCGCTTCACTGATCTACACGCTTACTGAAGAACAGCGTAAGGCGGTGTATTGACACGCTGGATGTTGGGCTGCACCCTTCGTGCGCACAAAGGATCTTTAACCACGGTGCTTCACTCCGTTCGCACTGACATGCACACAAATGGACACGGATGTCCTCCACTTGTTGATCGGAGCAGTGGTGTGTAAAGCAGGTGGAACGAGGCCGCATTTATCCGTGTCCATCCGTGTGTATCAGTGGTTCCGTATTCCTTCCACAAGCGCTGTCAGGCGCGCCACCATCCCGGTGGTTCAGCGACTTGATCCCTGTTCCCGCGCCAAAGGCGATCTTTGCACGCTTTTCGACCGCATCCGTCGTTCATGGGTTCATGATCACGTGGTCCCCATGCGCACATGAAGAAGATCGCCATCCTCGGTTCCACCGGCTCCATCGGCACGCAGGCCTTGGATGTTGTGCGCGAGCAGCCCGAGCACTTCGAGGTTGAGCTGCTCACCTGCGGCAATAACGTGGACCTGCTGATCAAGCAGGCGCTGGAGTTCAAACCGAACGCGGTGGTGATCGGCGATGCAAGCAAGCTGGAAGCCACCAAGGACGTGCTCTTCCCGCAAGGCATCAAGGTGTACGCCGGAGCCGAAGCCTTGGAGCAGGCCGTAAGCATGGAGGGCATCGATGTGGTGCTTACCGCGTTGGTGGACTACGCGGGCATGCGTCCCACGCTGGCCGCCATCAATGCCGGCAAGGCCATCGCACTGGCCAACAAGGAAACACTTGTTGTGGCCGGTGAACTCATCACGAAGGCGGCACGCGAAAAGGGCGTGAATATCTACCCGGTGGACAGCGAGCACAGCGCCATCTTCCAGTGCCTTGCCGGCGAATGGCACAACCCGATCGAGAAGATCGTGCTCACCGCCAGCGGTGGTCCTTTCCGTGGCAAGAGCCGCGAAGAGCTCGCTACCGTTACCAAGGCCCAGGCCCTGAAGCACCCCAACTGGGACATGGGCGCCAAGATCACCATCGACAGTGCCAGCCTGATGAACAAGGGCCTGGAAGCGATCGAGGCCAAGTGGCTCTTCGACCTGAAGAAGGAGCAGATCGAGATCATCGTGCATCCGCAGAGCATCATCCACAGCATCGTGCAGTTCCGCGATGGAAGCATGAAGGCGCAGATGGGACTGCCCGACATGAAGCTGCCGATCCAATACGCCATGGCCTACCCGGATCGTTTGCCCACCACATGGCCCCGCTTCGATTTCCTGAACTACCCAGCGCTCACCTTCGAGCAAGCCGACCTCAAGACCTTCCGCAATCTGGCGTTGGCCCTGGATGCCATGGACAAAGGCGGCAACGCACCCTGCGTGCTGAACGCAGCGAACGAAGTGGCCGTGGAACTGTTCTTGAGGGATGCCATCGGTTTCCTCGAAATGAGCGACCTGGTGGAACATTGCCTGGCCACCGTGGCCCACATAACAAACCCTACCCTGGCCGAACTGGAAAGCAGTGACGCCGAAGCACGCCGTGTGGCGCGCGACAGAACCACCCCCGTATGGAGATCCTGATCAAAGGCGCCCAGCTCATTTTGAGCCTGAGCATTCTCGTGGTGTTGCACGAGCTGGGCCACTTCCTTCCAGCCCGCTGGTTCGGTACCCGGGTGGAGAAATTCTACCTCTTCTTCGACCCCTGGTTCTCCCTGTGGAAGACCAAGTGGAAGGGCACCGAGTTCGGCATCGGCTGGATCCCCTTCGGCGGCTATGTGAAGATCAGCGGCATGGTGGACGAGAGCATGGACAAGGAGCAGATGGCCAAGCCGCCCGAGCCTTGGGAGTTCCGCAGCAAACCCGCCTGGCAGCGCCTCATCATCATGGTGGGTGGCGTTACCGTGAACCTGATCCTGGGCTTCGCACTGTACAGCATGATCCTCTTTGTGTGGGGCCGCGATTACCTGCCCTTGGAAGAGGTGCGTTACGGCGTACACCCCAGTGCTGTGATGAAGGAGCAAGGTGTGCAGGAGGGCGATGTGGTCCGCGCCATCGATGGTATTGCACCGCGCACCTTGGAGGATGTTACCCGCGCCATATTGATCGACGGTGCGCGCACGCTGAAAGTGGAACGCAACGGTGTGCCAACGGAAGTGCAGCTCAGCGACGACATCACCGACCGCATACTGGATGCCAACGAGCGAAGCCTCTTCGCACCGCGCGTGCCCTTCGTGGTGGACACCATCATGGCCGGTGGAACCGCTGCGGACAGCGAGTTGCGCAAGGGCGACCGCATCCTGCAAGTGGACGGCGTGGATGCCGCCTACTTCAACGATTTCCGCACCGTAATGGCCGAGCATAAAGGCCAGGATGTGGAGCTGCTGGTGGAGCGCAACACCGAGCGCATCACCCTTCCCCTGAAAGTGAACGACGAAGGCCTGATAGGGGCAGGTAATCAGCAGCCCACCGCCTACTTCACTTTTGCGCAGGAGCGTTACACGTTCTTACAGGCCATTCCAGCGGGCATCAACTACGGACTTGAGACCTTGGGCGGTTACGTGCGCTCCTTGAAGCTCCTTTTTTCCAAGAGCGGTGCGGGGCAGATCGGCGGCTTCGGTGCCATCGGCGGGCTCTTCAGCCCAACCTGGGATTGGCAGGTGTTCTGGAACATGACCGCCTTCCTCAGCATCGTGCTCGCCTTCATGAACATCCTGCCCATTCCGGCCTTGGATGGTGGTCACGTGGTGTTCCTGCTGTACGAGATGGTCACGGGCCGCTCGCCCAACCAGCGTGTGTTGGAGGTGGCACAAATGATCGGCATGTTCCTGCTGCTGGGCCTCATCCTCTTCGCCAACGGCAACGACCTGTTCAAGGCGATCCTGGGCAAGTAGCCGCGCCGTAGGGAACACCCCAACACGACAAGGCCGTGATCCGCCCCAAGCAGTTCTCCGAGACCCACAAGCAACTCACCAAGTTCGCGTTCATCGGCGGCTTGGCGGTGCTTACGGACCTGAGTGCCTACTGGGTCTTCCTCAACGTGCTTCCGGAGAATGCACTACCCGGCACCTTGGGCAACGAGGCATTGGCCAAGACCCTTTCCTTCCTCTGCGGCTTGATGGTGACCTACCACCTGAACAAGCGCTGGACCTGGCGCCGCAAGGACCGCTCGAACAAACGTTTCGCCAAGTTCATGTTCGCCTACGGCATTTCGTTGGTGCTGAATGTGGGCATCAACTCGGGCTTGCTGCACCTGCTGCACACCCAGGCCGCCCTGGCCGAAGTCCCGTTCAAGTACTTCATCGCCTTTGCTGGCGCCACGGGTTTCTGTGCCGCCTTCAACTTCCTGGGCCAGAAGTTCTGGATCTTCAAGTCGCCCGGTCCCTTGGACGAACTCGAGGAGCTCCGTTAGGTGCCAACTGGGGGAAGGCTTTTCTTTACGCAAGGCGAGCGCCGCGCTGATCATCCCATGGACCCCTACCTATTCATCATCATCGCATCGGGGGCCATCATCGTATCGCACCTCTTCAATGTGCTGGCGTGGCGCACCAACATGCCGAGCGTGCTCATGCTCATTGTGCTCGGGCTGGTGCTCCATCAGGTCATCGCCTATTATGGGTTGGGCCAGCCGGGTCCCATGGTGAGGCAGGTGCTCAATGTGCTGGGCATTTCGGGCCTCATCATGATCGTGCTCGAAGCGGCCTTGGAGCTGAAGCTTTCGGTGATCCGTCGTGAGCTCATCATCCGCTCCTTCTTCGTTGCCCTGCTCACCCTTGTTGGAACGGTGGCCGCCATCACCTTCATCATCCAGTACTTCGTGGATGCCGACCTGTTCCGCTGCCTTGTCTATGCCGTGCCGCTAAGCATCGTAAGCAGCGCCATTGTGCTGCCCAGTGTGGCCCGCCTGCAACGCGACCGCCGGGACTTCATGGTCTTCGAGGCCACCTTCTCGGACATCATAGGTATCATGTTCTTCTACTTCCTGGTGGACGACCATACTGGCTCTTCGCCAATGCGCATTGCGCTCAACCTCACCGGCAACGTGTTGTTGACCGTTGTGGTATCGGTGTTGGCCAGCTTTCTCCTGCTCTGGGTCTTCCAGCGGATACGCTCCAAGGTCAAGTTCTTCCTGCTCATCGCCGTGCTCATGCTGCTCTACGCACTGGGCAAGAAGATGAACCTGTCCTCCCTGCTCATCATTCTGATCTTCGGCATGATGGTGAGCAACCAGGGGCTCATGTTCAAGGGTTGGGTGGCGCGCTTCACGGGCTCGTCCACCATGCTCAACATAGAGCGGGAACTGCATCTTGTAACCGCCGAAACCGCCTTTGTGGTGCGCACCTTCTTCTTTCTGGTCTTCGGCCTTATCATCGATGTGCGGCGTTTGCTGGACCAGGATGTGCTTATGATCGGCACCGCCGTTACAGCTGCCATCTATCTGGTGAAGGCCTTGGTGGTGGGCGCCCTTCGTGTTCCCGGTTGGCGCACGGTCACCTTGGTGGCCCCACGCGGACTCATCACCATCCTGCTGGCCTACAACATTCCGGACCACCTGCGCATACCCGATCGCGATGGCAGTGTGCTGCTGATGGTCATTCTTGCCACCAGCGTGATCATGATGATCGGCCTGATGGCCAACGGCCGCCACCATGACCTGAGCACGGTGGAACCAAGCATGCTGGACAGCAAGGACCACCTTGCGCCGCCAGCCCCCGGCGGAGAGCAATAGCCAAGGTTCGGCCTGGCGGCCTTGCCTGTTCTGCGATCCAAGATATGCGCCTTGCTCGAACCCTTTGAGGGATGCCTGCGTAGACGGCTCTCTACACCGCCGCTCCCATGCCCCACGTGATCCTGATCGAGGACGATGCCCTTGTCCGCAAGCTGCTGGAAAAGCGCCTGCAGGCTGCGGGCTGGCGCGTTACCGCCCGCCGCGATGGCCGCGAACTCTTGGAGCTTGTGCAAGCCGACCCCGCCGACCTGATCACCATCGACCTGGGCCTGCCCCACGTGGACGGCCTTTCGCTGGTGGAAGCCTTGCGCGCCAGAGGTGTTGACACCCCCGTGCTGGTGCTCACCGCCTACGCCCTGCCGCACCTGCATGCCACGGTGCGCAGCACGGGCGCCAACGACCTGGTGCAGAAGCCCTACGACCAGGAAGAGCTGATCGCGCGGATGGCGCGGTTGCTGGCGGCGTGACGCGCCCTTCATGTTGTAAAGGCCTACGCGGTGGACGCAATAGCTTAGGGAAGGGCTTGACCTATCGCTGTCTGCCCATGAATAAGCCCTGAAAGGGCGACAAAGCGCAGCGATGGGACTTGTCCCATCGCTGGAGCGCCCCACGCGAGCACAAGCCCTGAAAGGGCGAAATAGCGCAGCGATGGGTGACTCGTCTTGAAATGGGTTTACGCAACACCATCCCCATGATCAGGAAGTACAAGAAGACCAAGTCAGGACGTTCAGGAGCTCGGTACAGGAACTTCTCGCCCGCATGGCGCGTTCGACGGCCGCATAGCCCACTCTGTTGGTCGATGGATCCTGTCCGTTGGGCGAATCTTTGAACGGTTTGGTCGCCATTTTTCGAGAGATGCGATAGTTTTGCTCGCATGGAACGGATAATGCTCATCATCCTCGGCCTCGTCATCGCCATCTTCTCCCACGGCCAGATCAACATCCAGGAACGCCTCGAGCAGAAGGCCAAGGAACGCTTGGAACGCAAGGTGGACCAGTCCATCGACAAGGGGTTCGACAAGGCCGAGGAAGGGGTGGACAAGGGCAGCAAGGAGGCCACCAAGGGCAAGAAGAAGGGCAGCGATGGAAGCGGCACCGAACCCGCTCCGTACGAGGCTCCGGAAAGCGGGTCTCCTGCGGCCAACACGCCCACCGCCACTTCGGGCGGGGCCGGTGCAACACCCACATTGAAGGCCTACAGCAAATTCGATTTCGTGCCCGGCGACCAGGTATTGGTCATCGAGGACTTCAGCCAGGATGCCGTGGGCGACTTTCCCGCCCGCTGGAACACCAACAGCAGCGGCGAGGTGGTCACCCTGGAAGGGCAGGAGGGACGCTGGTTCCAGATCAACGGTGAGGGCTACTTCCACCCCGAGTTCCTCGACGTGCTGCCGGAGAACTTCACCCTGGAATTCGATGCCTTCACCAGCGAGGAGTTCAACTACTACACCAGCTTCATCGACCTCTTCTTCGTTTCAGCCAGCAACAGCAACATGCTGCGTCCCGACCAGAAGGGCCGCGTGGAGGTGAGCATCCACCCCTATCGTACCACCGGCGTGGGCACCACACGGGTGGATGTACACGATGCCAATGGGCAGAACCTGATCAACAACTCCCGCGACCAGATCCAGCTTGTGGTGGGCGGGGTGGCCCCCAAGGCGCACATCGCGGTGTGGCGCCAGAAGAACCGCTTGCGGGTATACATGAACGAAGAGAAGGTGTGGGACCTGCCACGGGCCTTCCAGAACGGGATCGATTACCGCTTTGTGATCCAGGGTGGTGCCAAGGAAGGCAATCCCTACATCGGCAACCTGCGCGTGGCCGTGGGCGCGCCCGACACCCGCAACAAGCTCATCACCGAAGGCAAGCTCGTTACCCGCGGCATCCTCTTCGATAGCGGCAGCGAGCGCATCAAGCCAGAGAGCTACGGCACCCTGAAGGACATCGCCACCGTGCTGGCCGAGAACCCCACGGTACGTGTCAACATCATAGGCCACACCGATAACGATGGCGATGATGCCAACAACCTGGACCTGAGCAAGCGCCGCGCAGCTTCCGTGAAGGAGGCCCTGAGCAAGGAGTTCGCCATAGATGCCGCACGCATGCAAACCGATGGCAAGGGCGAAGCACAGCCCACCGGCCCCAACGACAGTCCGCAGGGCAAAGCCAACAACAGGCGTGTGGAGTTCGTGAAGCTGTAGTGCTTCCGACTGTAGCATTTCAGCGGCTGAAAGGCATCCCTTATCGAGTGGGAGAGGAGGAAATGCACAACCACTGATGCACACGGATCGGAGCTCAAAATAGCCGAGCTGCATGTTGACCAAGCCGCGCATTTCATCCGTGTCCTTCGGTGGTTACGATAGAGCTGCCATAGGCTCCCTGCGCGTGCTAGGCATTCATCCGTGTCCATCCGTGTGCATCAGTGGTTGAAACAAAGCGCCGCAGGCACCCTGCGCACCCAAGGCATTCATCCGTGTCCATCCGTGTGCATCAGTGGTAAAAACAAAGCGCCGCAGGCGCTCTGAGCATGTAAGAACTACAACCGCGTATCAACGCCGATGGTCCGATACATATCGGACGCGGATGAATTCGAGCGCTTCCCAACATGACGCTGGTACCAAAGCACCACCGCCCTCGCCGATCAAGACCCATTCTTCCCCCGATACGTATCGGGGCTCCATTCTCCATTCTTCATTCTCCATTCTCCATTCTAAATTCTTCATTCTGAATTTCCATTTCCCTTCTATCTTGGCAACCCTCAGCATGTCCCAGAAACAAGAATCCATCGAATGGGTCGCCCTCGGCGACATCGTCCTCGGCACCAACGCACGCACCATACGCCCCGCCAAGGACCGCATCA
>JBBEDG010000196.1:8941-11213 GCA_040881405.1 Flavobacteriales bacterium
GACATCGTCCTCGGCACCAACGCACGCACCATACGCCCCGCCAAGGACCGCATCAACGAATACGCCCGCTCCATTGCCATGTACGGCATCCTGGTGCCGCTGATCGCTGAGCGGAAGGACGATGGCTACCACCTGCAGGCCGGCTACACCCGCATGGCCGCACTGGCCCAGCTAAAGGCCGACAAGGCCCTGAGCGCACTGGCCCAACTGAACGGCGTGGACCTGGAGCGCGTGCCCGTGCGCCTCTACACCGGCGATGAGAAAGGCCGCCTCATGCTGCCCATCATCGAGAACAACTTCCACGATGTGATGAACGAGGTGGACGTGGCCACCCAGGTGCGCAGCCTGCTGGATGCCGGGCAGGACGCCAAACAGCTGGAGGACTTCTTCGGCAAGCAGAAATTCACCCTGCTGCTCAGCGTGCTCGCCCTGCCCGCCGAGGTGCAGGAGCTCATCAAGGCCGACCGCATCAAGGCCAGCACCGCCGTTAAGTTCGCCAAGGAGATCCCCGATGCCGCCAAACTGCTGCGCGCCCTCAACAAAGCCAGCGACAAGGTGGAGCAGCTCTACAAAAGCGGCAAGCGCAAGAACAAGCGCATCACCGAAGGCGTGCTGAAGGGCAAACAGACCCCGCTGAAGGTGGTGAACGATGTGGCCGCCACCCTCAAACGCAGCAACGCCCCCACCTTCCCCGGCGCCAAGCCCGAAGCCACCCAGCTGCTCCTCAACTTCCTGCACGGCCTGCAACAAGGCATGGATGCCGAAAGCATCCTGGAAGCCCTGGCCCGCGGCGAAGCCATCGAGGCGCCGGTGGCGAAGAAGAGGGGGAGGAAGAGGAAGGATTCTATGCTTAACATGGTTGATTAATTAGTAAAATAGAACCTGGTCAGGGTCAACGAAGCTCCAGAAGAAAACACCTTGCGCCCAGTACCCTTAAATAATCATAAAATGGACAGAATAACTAAATCACTGTTAGATGAATTTGTTGCGCAGAACGGTCTTACTAATGTACCCGAAGAAACAGCATTTGAACATTTTACGGGTTACCTAGTGACATCGCAGCATTACACCGAGACTTTTATGCCGGACGAAATACATGTTGGCGCTGGTGGTGATTGTGGAATTGACAGCATTTCTATAATCGTCAACGGCTGTCTGATATCGCATGCTGATGAAATCGCCGACTTATCAGAGACGAATGGCTATTTGGACGCGACATTTATCTTCAACCAAGCTGAACGTTCCAGCGCATTTGAGAGTCAAAAAGTTGGTCAATTTCATTTCGGAGTGAATGATTTTTTAAGCGAAACACCGTCTCTACCTCAGAATAAATATGTTAAGGAAAAATGCGAAATTGTAAATGAAATATTCAAACAAAGCAGTAAGTTCAAGAAAGGTAATCCCCAATGCTTCTTATACTATACAACTACAGGGAAATGGCTTGATGATGCAAATCTCAAGAGTAGAAAGGATTCGGTAATTAAAGATCTTCAATCGTTAAATCTATTTCGAAAAATAGATTTTAGTTTTGTCGATGCTGAAAATATTCAGATTCTGTTTCGTTCAACGAAAAATGCAATATCCACAGAAGTTAATTTCCCAGAAAGGACCGTACTTCCAGAGCTGCCGGGAATAGAGCAAGCTTATCTGGGATTTCTGGGCGCTCATGAATATTTAAAACTCATCGAGAACTCAAATGAAGAGATAATTACCTCAATTTTCTATGACAATGTTCGACATTGGCAGGATTGGAACAAGGTGAATGTTGAAATCAAGGAGACGCTTGAAAATGCAGAGAAGAATATTTACTTCCCTCTTCTGAATAATGGCGTTACAATCATCGCAAAAAAAATTATCCCAACAGGTAATCGTTTTGTCTTAGAAGATTATCAAATTGTCAATGGATGCCAAACTAGTTATGTGTTACATGAAAGCCGTAATTTTTTAACTCCTGGCATTCTTATTCCGGTAAGAATAATTGCAACTAACAACGCGGAAATCAGGAATTCCATAATTAAAGCTACGAATCGGCAGACTGAAGTAACTGAAGAACAGATTTTTGCTTTAGCCGATTTCCCCAAAAAATTAGAAGTGTACTTTCCCACTTTTGACGGGCATAAAAAATTATTTTATGAAAGACGTTCAAGGCAATACAATTCCGACGAAGCAATTGAGAAGGTCAGGGTAGTTAACATGACTGCCTTAGTTCGCTCATATGCCTCCATATTTCTAGATCTTCCGCATAGAACCACTCGAAATTACAAAGCTCTGT
>JBBEDG010000197.1:0-11095 GCA_040881405.1 Flavobacteriales bacterium
ACATCAACGCGATCGTGGTCGCTCCTTCTGTCGGTCCGAGCGCAGCCGAGGACAACGAGGAGCGCACCATGCTCGACAGCGAAGCCACCTGTAACCTTAAGCGGGTCATCGTTCCGAAGGTGAGCGATTGGAACAGCGCAGATGCGCAATCGCCGTATATGATCCTCGACACGCAGGAAGTGAAGACCACTTGGCACCCGATCGAGAAGGGGCAGGGTGGCGGTGGAGGGTATTGATCTTCGGCGATATGCCCAAGCTTTACGAGTATTTCGGAATGGTCTTTCTTATGTTCAGCAATGAGCATAGCCCGATCCATGTACACGTGCGCTACGGCGCCTACGAATCGGTGGTCGAGTTGATCATGCTGGATGGACAACTCGTGGATGTGGTATTCCGAAAGTTGAGCAACAAGCGGGCACTGCCTATCGCCCAGCAGCGTGAAGCTGAACTGTTCGTTCGGGCCAAAGCGATGGACATCGTCCGGAAGTGGAATGATTACTTTGTACTGCACAAGCGTGTGGCACCTGAACGGATCACTAAACGGATCAAGTGATGACCATCCCGGAAAACGTCTTCATCAAGAATGCCAAGTACGTGGGCGACTACCGCATCGCGTTCCGCTTCACCGATGGGCATGTTACCGAGGTTGACTTCCACCTCTTCTTGACGCGAGCAGGTCAAAATCCAATGGTCACCCAGTTCCTAAATATGACACGGTTCAAGGACTTCACCGTTGATGGGCGTTCGGACATCGTGTGGGGCGACTGGGAGATGTGTTTTCCGTTCGCGGCCCTCTATGCTGGCGACCTGGCTGTTGACTCATTGGGTAAGAGATCGAAGCCGATGAAGCCGACACAAGCACGGTTGAAGCTGGCGGTATCGAGACGGAAGCGTGGTGTTGTGGCCGATAGTAAACGTCAGGTGGTGAAGGTGCCGAAGAAAGCATAGGCGTTATGAAAGGCTATAGCTCGCAAGAAGTGAAGATTACCTGGCACTCGATCAAGAGGGGGCAGGGTGGGGGGTATTGAAGACCTACAACAGCATGCCTCGACGACACATTGTTCTTCTGGTTCTAATGTTTTTCGGGCGCCATGTCGCCGCATGCTCCTGTATTGACAAAGAGGACGTGAAACGAGCTCGGCAAAAGGCGGACGCTGTCATACTCGGGACTGTGGTCTCCGTTGAGCAGTTGCGGGCTCACTACCCGTCCGTGTTTACATCCAACCCCATTTACGTGAATCGCTACACCTTGAAAGTGGAACGTTCGTTCAAGGGCAGGCCGATGCCGGATACAGTGGTTGTTATTTCATGGATGGGTAGTGGTAATTGTGGTTACCCGTTCGAGGTGAATGAAAGCTATTTGGTTTATGGCTATCGTGACGGAGGAAACACAGGAAGGCCTTATGGCAAGAGGGTCTACGCGGAGAAGCCTCTTGCGGGTAGATGGGTTTTCTGGACAGACATCTGCACGCGTACCACAAGGGATCATGTGAAGGAGATCGAAGCACTGGATGGATTGAAATGAGCCAGGCTGTCAAACTCTACAGACAATCGTGAAAGCTTTCTGGCGCCTGATCGAACGATGGCAGGCTGGTAAACTTTGAGGGAACGGACATGCGGCATGAGGTCATCAAGCTGAATGGGAGTGTCGCCGAGTTCTGGTCGGCGCTTCAGGCTTGTTCTTGGACCTCAAAAGACAGGGAACTATCCGAGGCAGAATGGGATAGCGTATCGCATGTGAAGAATTTCTCCGCCGAGGTGAAGGGCGCCGTATTCAAGCTGTGGCGTGGCTATCCCGCAAAGGGGATGACGGCAACAATGTATCTGCATGGCGTTGTTCGTGAAGGCTCGGACGATACCTGCACGTTGGTCATTCGCGCAAGGCCCAACCGCACGCTACGCTTGTTTCCCCTGTTGGCCATGGCAATGCCGGCGGTAATGCTTTTCGAAGTGCAGCCGCGCATGAGCTTGGACCAGCCCATTGCCATAGTGATCCTCTTAATGGTTCCGTTGCTCGTCTTTGGCTTGATCTGGCTGCCCATGCGCTATGCGTTCCGGTGGGAAGGCAGAAAACTTCTACGCGAATTCAAGGAGCGGGTCATTTTTGGAAGGATGTTAGCACCATAAGCATACTTCCTTGCTAACCACCCTTTGCAGCCATGCAACCCATCACCTGGCCCGATTTCGAAAAGATCCACCTCTGCGTGGGCACCGTGCTCGCTGTGGAGGACCTGCCCAACGCCCGCAAGTCGGCCTACGTCCTCTCCATCGACTTCGGTCAGCATGGCGTGAAGCGCAGCAGTGCGCAGATCACCAAGCATTACACGAAGGAGGAGTTGATCGGACGCCAGGTGGTGGCGGTGATCAACTTCCCTGAGAAGCAGGTGGGTAGTGTGATGAGCCAATGCCTCGTCACCGGCTTCGCGGATGCGAACGGCGACAACGTGCTCACGGCAGTTGAGCGAGCTGTGCCCAATGGATCGCGCTTGATCTAAGCTTACCGATCACTGGCCCGAAGGCTTTCCAGCAGGCGTTCCAGGTTCTCCTGTTCCGGCTGGATGGTTCCGTGGTATGGGTTGTTCATGTCCAAAACCGTGCGGATGGTGAGCAACACGATCACCAGGAACAACACCGAGGTGATCATTTGCCGCAGTTCTACGCCGCCCATGCCGTTCATGAAACCCACGAGAAGTCCGATGAGCATTGCGCTTATCAGCAGGAGATCGATCATCAACCGTGGTATGCGTTCCTCATAGCCGTAATAGGCTCGGTAGTAGGTGGACGAAACGGCGTTGAGATCGTGCATCAACACATGGACACCGTCCGTCAAGGTGCTATCCGCCGAATGTTCCATCAGGCGCGACAGGTAGCGTCCCATCAGCCCTTCCATACGGTCATGCACGGCTTCGCGCCCATCGAATCGGGCGCTGTCCATGCGTAGCTCTATCGCCAGGTGTGCGCGCAGGAAATGGCGGGTTTCCTTTTTCAGCGGTTCGGTAAGAAGCAGGCTGTTGCGCCGCATGGTGGCGATGGCATCGGCTTGTTCATGGACCATTCGGTTGCGTTCGCGGGTGGCGTTGTGTGCGGCCAGGAAGGTGAAGGAGAGCATCAGGCCGAAGAGACCAATGATGGCGGCTTCGATGCCCGAGGGTCGCCAATCGCGCTGCTTTTTATGGAACTGGTAGTGGGCCAAGGCAAAGCCACCGGCCACGCTGGCCACCAGCAGCGCGGCGTACACCACGTAATACCATGGGTGATCGAAGTAGAACTGCATGCAGGGTATGGGGTGTTTTGCTTGGCTGGTGAAAGATAGCCGGAGGTCATTTGTTGATAACCGATCCACACCAAAATGCAGGAATAGTAGCATTTCCCGGTACCTTGGCTTCACGTTCAACCCCGCTTGCCGTGCTGGCAGGCATAATTCCTACTCCAATGGCCGTAGAAGCATACTGTGTAAAGTGTAAGGCGAAGCGTGACATGAAGGATGCCGCCGAAGTGACCATGGCCAACGGCCGCAAGGCCATGAAGGGCACTTGCCCTACCTGCGGTACCGGCATGTTCAAGATCATGGGCAAGGCCTGATCGGCTCTTCCGCGACAAGAAGCACGAACGTGCCTCCTGGCTTGTCCGGGGGGCACGTTCTGCTTTCAGGGTCTACATTCACGCCGCTAAACAAAGGAGCACAATGGGAACACGTCCGCACATCATCTCTACCATCGTCGCATCCGTATTGATCACCTCGCTCAATGCCCAGATCACCTTCGAATTCGCGGACCTGCCTGTGCCGGGTGATGTAGTTGAACGCTACGTGGATACCATCCCTTCCTTCGGTCCGGGAGTAGGCGGTGCGATGCAGGTGTGGGATTTCACAAGTGCGGTGCCGGACGAAACAGTGATAACCACGGTTTCCACCCCGGCCACCACACCCTATGCAGGCAGTTTCACGGCAAGCAACCTGGCCATGACCAATGATGGCATCAACTACCTCTACTTCAGCACCACCCCGGCATCTTTCATCGCCACAGGCGCAGCAGGCGATTTCCTGGAGGATGGCCAGCAACTGGTGGTGCCCTTCAACCCTACATTGACCGGCCATCAGTTCCCACGCAACTACGGTGATCAGTTCAGCGATACCTATGGCTTCGAGGTGGTCGCCGATGGCGCGGCTTTCAGCGTTCATAGTGTACGTCTTCGCCACCGGGGAAATGTGCGCGATACCACCGATGCTTACGGACAGATAACGACGCCAGTGGGGACGTACGATGCCTTGCGGGTGAAGAGCACGGACGTCACCACGGATTCGATCTGGATACGCTTGTTCTCCTTCGCTCCATGGACTTTTGCACAGGCGCTTTCGGGTACAGCGGTATCCTACTCCTGGTTGGCGAAGGAGACCAAACTGGCTGTTGCGGAAATGACATTCGATAGTTTGGGTGTTCCCGCACGTTTCACCTATTCGTCCATTCCTCCATCCATCAGCACAGGCCTTGTTGCTTTGGGTGCGAACACGGCCGGCATCCACCCAGTACCGGCACGGGATGGCTTCACACTGAGTTTGGAAGGATCTGGTAGCCACGATCGGGTGGAGGTATTCACCGCCGATGGCCGTTCCATTCTAGTGGCACCATTGACCCACCTCAGCAGCCACTGGTTCGATACTTCCGACTGGGGCAGTGGCATCTACCTGCTTCGTCTGTGGCCCGTGAAAGGTGGGGAGCCCTTGGTGCTTCGTGCAGTGGTACAGTGATCAGGGATCGGCTATCCACAAGGCAAGTTGGATAGCCTGTGCAGGGTTGCCCGAATGCGGTTATAGCCGGCTCTACCTTTGGCCGCCATGGAGGGTGATATGACGCTTGAGAAGTTGCTGGAAGCAGGCATCGAAGCTGCGCTTGCAGCGGGCCGCGAGATCCTGGATGTCTATGGTTCGGCCTTCGCGGTGGAGTTGAAGGACGATCGTTCACCCTTGACCGAAGCCGACAAGCGTGCGCACCGTGCCATAGCAGCTGTGCTGGAACGCACCGGTCTGCCTGTTCTTAGCGAAGAGGGTAGGAGTATCGCCCCTGAAGAGCGCCAGCACTGGAAGCGTTACTGGTTGGTGGACCCCTTGGACGGTACCAAGGAATTCGTGAAGCGCAATGGCGAGTTCACCGTGAACATCGCCTTGATGGAGCGCGACGGGGAACCCGCCGGTCCACTTGGTGCAGCGGCACCCATTGGCGGTGTGCTGTACGTTCCTGTGAAGGATGTGCTCTACTTCGCCTGGCAGGGTAAGGGCGCCTACCGCCAGAACGGGGCGGCAACTTTGGCCACCGCTTCTGCGTACGAACGGGCCGCTCAAGCCACCCGCCTACCGGTGGTCGGAGCAAACCGCAGTTATACCATCGTGGCCAGCCGATCACACCAAAGTCCGGAAACCGAAGCCTTCATCCGCCGTGCGGAAGAGGAGCACGGCACCGTACAGCTCACCAGCATGGGCAGCGCGCTGAAGATCTGCTTGGTGGCCGAGGGCGCCGCCGATGTATATCCCCGCTACGCACCCACCATGGAGTGGGACACTGCCGCAGGCCACGCCATAGCCAACGAGGCAGGCCACGAACTGATCGATGTAAGCACCAACGCAGCCATGCGTTACAACAAGCACGAGCTGGTGAACAACTGGTTCATCGTTCAATAAGCACCCATGAGCACCAAACGCAAGACCACCGCGGCCAAGCCCGCCACCCGCACATCCAAAGGAGTACCTGCCGTAGCAGGGAAGAACGGAGCAGCCAACGTTGGAAAGACCGCTGCGGCCAAGAAGCCCGCGGCCAAAGCCTCCGTGGCCAAGGTCGCTAAGCCCGCTCCGGCTCCCAAGAAAAGGAAGGTCGCCCTAATAACCGGTGTAACCGGGCAGGATGGTGCCTACCTGAGCGAGTTGCTCCTGGACAAGGGCTACGAGGTACACGGAGTGAAGCGCCGCAGCTCGCTGTTCAACACCGATCGCATCGACCACCTGTACCACGACATGCACGAGAAGGGTCGTCCCTTCTTCCTGCACTACGGCGACCTCACCGACAGCGTCAACTGCCTGCGTTTGGTGAAGGAGATACAGCCTGACGAGATCTACAACCTGGCCGCCATGAGCCACGTTGCAGTTAGCTTCGAGATGCCCGAATACACGGCCAATGCCGACGGTATCGGCACACTGCGCTTCTTGGAGGCCATCCGCATCCTGGGCATGGAGAAGAAGACCAAATTCTATCAAGCCTCCACATCCGAACTGTACGGCGGTGTGCTGCCTCACGCTCAGAACGAGGAAACGCCTTTCTACCCAAAGAGTCCTTATGGTGTGGCCAAGCTCTATGGATTCTGGATCACCAAGAACTACCGGGAGAGCTATGGCATGTTCGCGTGCAACGGCATCCTCTTCAACCACGAAAGCCCGCTGCGTGGCGAGACCTTCGTAACGCGCAAGATCACTCGGGCCGTGGCCAAGATCAAGCTCGGTCTGCAAGACACGTTGTACCTGGGCAACATGGACGCCAAGCGCGACTGGGGGCATGCCAAGGATTATGTGGAAGGCATGTGGCTGATGCTGCAGGCCAAGAAGCCTGATGACTTCGTGCTCGCCACCGGTAAGACCTACACCGTGCGCCACTTCATCGAACTGGCTTTTGCCGAGGTGGGCATCAAGCTGGAATGGAAGGGCAAGGCCGAGAAGGAGAAAGGCTACGATAAGAAGACCGGCAAGGTGCTGGTCGCCATCGACAAGCGCTACTACCGCCCCGCCGAGGTGGACCACCTGGAAGGCGACCCAAGCAAGGCCCAGCGTGTGCTCGGCTGGAAACACAAGTACGACCTGAAGGCCCTGGTGAACGAGATGGTGGCCAGCGACTTGGAGCTCTTCAAGCGCGACGTGTACCTGAAGAAGGGCGGTCATAAAATTCTCCACGAACAGGAATGATGGATGTCGTTACGTGTTGATGGGTTACGTGTTGCGGGTTCGTCCCGTGGAAACATGTGACCCGTAACACGCCAACTCGCAACTCTTCAATGAACAAGACAGACAAGATCTACATCGCAGGCCACCGAGGCATGGTAGGAAGCGCCATCGTGCGTCGTTTGCAGAAGGACGGTTATACCAACATCGTAACCCGCACCAGCAAGGAGTTGGACCTGAAGGAACAGCAAGCCGTGCGCGAGTTCTTCGCCGAGGAGAAACCCGATGTGGTGGTTCTGGCAGCAGCGAAAGTGGGCGGAATCCACGCCAACAACGTGTACCGCGCCCAGTTCCTGTACGAGAACCTGATGATCCAGAACAACGTGATCCATTCCGCCTACAGCAACGGGGTGAAAAAGTTGTTGTTCCTAGGCTCCTCCTGCATCTATCCCAAGCTGGCCCCCCAGCCCTTGAAGGAGGAGAGCCTGCTGACCGGACTGTTGGAGCAGACCAACGAGCCGTATGCCATCGCCAAGATCGCGGGCATCAAGATGGCCGAGAGCTACCGCAGGCAGTATGGTGTGAACTACATCAGCGCCATGCCCACCAACCTCTACGGCCCCAACGACAACTACGACCTGAACAACAGCCACGTGCTGCCTGCGCTGATCCGCAAGTTCCACACCGCCAAGGTGACGAACGCGCCAAGTGTTGAGGTGTGGGGCACCGGCTCGCCCATGCGCGAGTTCCTGCACGTGGACGATCTGGCCGACGCCTGCTTCTTCCTATTGCAGAACTACGATGAGGAGATGTTCGTGAACATCGGTACCGGCGAGGATCTCACCATCAAGGCATTGGCCGAGATGATCCAGGACATCGTGGGTTACGAGGGCGAGTTGAAGTGGAACACCGAAAAGCCCGATGGCACGCCCCGTAAACTGATGGATGTTTCCCGCTTGCACAACCTGGGCTGGAAGCACCGCATCGGTCTGCACGAAGGGATAAGCGCAGTGTATGCCGAATTCGCACAGAGCGAATTTGCCAAGGCGTAGCACCACGGTACTCCATACAGGATGGACGCCCGGCCGCAAAGCCGGGCGTTCAGCTTTACTGGCACGTGCTGCGCGGTTACCTTCGGCCTGCCAATTACGCTGCTCCGGTGTCCCTCGCGCTACGCGTCATATTCTTCCTCATCGGCGCGGCTGGTTCCGTTGCGCTTGTAGCGCAGCAGAACGATGTGCCCTTGCAGCGCGACTTCTACATCGATGTGGAGCGCAATGCGAGCCAGTTGCAGAGCAAGGTCCTTACCGGCCTGAAGCCGGTGATCCAGTCGCGGGCGGACCTGACCAATGTGATGGGCCACCGCATCGACAGCACCAAGTACTACTGGCCCTATGAGGAGAAGCTCTGGAGCGAAAGCCTCTTCATCGTGGACGACGGTGATTTCCACCTGACCGTGGATCCCTTGTTCCGTTTCGAGTACGGCGATGACAAAGGCGATCGCACGGCCTATGCCGACACCAACGTTTACTACCACAACACGCGCGGCTTCCGTCTGGCGGGTGACATCGGCCCGAAGTTTTCCTTCCAGACCATGTTCCACGAGAGCCAGATCCTGTTGCCACAGTATCTCTTCAGGCAGGTGCAGGCCACCGACGTACTGTCAGGCCAAGGGCGTGTGAAGTACAAGGACGGACGCGTCCTGGACTTCGGTTGGTCCCAGGGCAATGTGTCCTACACGCCGGTGGACTGGCTCAACGTGCAGTTCGGGCATGGCAAGCACTTCGTGGGTCACGGCTACCGATCAGTGTTGCTCAGCGATCACGCCATCGGGTCGCCCTACCTTAAATTCAGCTTGCGCTCGCGATCGGGCAAAGTGCAATACTCCACCTGGCACACCAAGCTTATGCACGGCGTAACGCGTTTCGATCGCCTGCCCACCGGCGTTGCCGCGGAGCGCTTGTTCTATTGGATGCGTGCCCGTTTCAATCATCTGGGACTGCTTTTGGGCAGGGTGGAATTGGGCCTGTTCGAGGCCAGCATGTTCCAGACCATCGACGACAATGGCGTGCTGCCATTCGATCCTTTGGAACTCAACCCCATCATGGGTATCAATACCGCGGTACACGGCTTCGGTAACGTGAACAAGAGCGTAGTTGGCTTGGATATGCGAGTTAAGCTTTTGAACAAGGTCTACGTTTACGGACAATTCGCCACCGACGAGCCTTCCGAAGAGCGCTATGCTTGGCAGGCGGGTTTGCGCATCTTCGATCTGGTGCGCAAGGACATCCATTTGCAGGTGGAATACAACACAGCAAGGCCCTTCATGTACCAGAACGACCCCGCCCAGATGGCCTATATGCACGCCGGCCTGCCACTGGCCCATCCCATGGGTGGCTACTTCGATGAGCTGGTGAGCATCCTCGACATGGGATTCGGCCGCATCATCGGCCAAGCGAAACTGAACTTGGCCACCTACAACCGCGACCGCACTCCGGAGCAGAACCACGGCAGCGACGTTGGGAAGCCCGATGTCCCGAACTTGTCCGCGAACGGACCAAGGCTGCAAGAGTTGACCATTCTTGAACTGAACGCCTCGTACTTGATCAACCCTGCCTCGAATCTTCGCCTCACCTTCGGTTTCCGCCGCAGGGACCTCTCGGCCTCCACGGATGGGCAGCAGAGCAGCTACATCTTCGGGGCCATCAGCACAGAACTGTTCAATCGCTATTACGACCTTTGATCACCGGTGAAGGAGCATGGCTACATATTGATCCTTGGTGCTCTCACCGCATTCCTTGTGGTGGTTTTCACCATGCCGTCGCTGATCAAGGTGGCGCGAATGAAGCACTTGGTGGATGAGCCTTCCGAGGCGCGCAAGCTGCACGCGCGCAGCGTACCGACCATTGGTGGTATCATCATCTTCGCCGCCATCATTTTCACATATGCGCTTTGGTTCCCTGAAGCCAAGCTCCTTAGCGATGGAGGTACGGGCTACGAATCGCTCTATTTCGCCATGGGTGCGGCCTACTCCGACCTGAAGTACTTGATCGCGGCCATGGTGCTCCTGTTCTTCATCGGCGTCAAGGACGATATCATCGGATTCTCGCCTGTGAAAAAGCTGGTGGGGCACATGATGGTGGGCTACATTCTCGTCGTAATGGCCGGTATCCGCATCACCGATATGCACGGTGTGTTCGGGATCTACGAACTACCGGACAGCATCAGCATCGCGTTTTCGTTCTTCGTTTACGTGGTGCTGGTGAATGCCTTCAACCTCATTGATGGAGTGGATGGACTGGCCGGCGGTATCGGTCTTATCGCTTCGTTGGCCTTCGGATTCTGGCTCATCATGGCAGGTGACGTATCACTCGCCTTGCTCGCCTTCGTACTGGCCGGCGCTCTGGCCGGTTTCCTTGTCTTCAATTCGCACCCGGCGAGGATCTTCATGGGCGATAGCGGCTCCCTGATGATCGGAGCCATACTCGCCGTGTTGGCCATGCGAGTGGTTGATCACGACACCACGCGCCTGCCGCAGTACCTGAAGCAGATCTCAACCCCCATCTTCGTGATGGCCGTGCTGGCCTATCCGATGGTGGATACTCTGCGCATCTTCATCTACCGTGTTTCGCGGGGCATCTCACCATTCGCAGCGGATCGCAACCACATCCACCACCGCCTGTTGAACATCGGCCTTGGCCACCGCGGCACCGCCTTGGTGCTTTATCTGTACGCCATCGCCATCATCGCCTTGAGTCTTGTGACCCGCAAATGGCATCCGAATGTTGGCCTCATGGTGCTGGGCACAAGTGCGTTCGTGTTGGCCATGCTGCCCTTCGCGTTACCTACACGCAAAGCCAAGGAATGAGGTCGCTTGCCACGGGCATTGCATTGGTGTTGGCCGGCTACGTTCTGGCCCAGCCATCTTGGTTACCACTAAGCCGCGAAGTGGAGCGTGTACACCTGCCTGCCTTGTATGAGCTGGGTTCCACCACACACACCTCCATACGTCCCTATCGTCGCGACATGCTCTGGCAGGCCCATGAAGCAGATACCCTGCGGCCCAAAGCGGCATGGGCAACGCTCGACCGTTGGGCCGGGGTGCGCAACGGTCGCAAAGTGCGTTGGGGCCCCTTGTTGGATGCCTCGGGCGGTGTGGAGTCCGCTGCTGCAACA